>DVFZ01000117.1 GCA_018712945.1 Candidatus Pullichristensenella stercorigallinarum
ATAGTCAGAGACATCGTTGCACCACCTATCTAATCATTTGATCGTATAATGTCATTGGGAAAAGCATCCCTTACAGCCTCTTCATCAGTTCCATAAACTCTGATACCCGATACGCGCCCTCAAAACCAGTATCATTTTCATCGAACACCATGTAATAGCGATACTTACTGCCAGCCAATTCCGCCCATTTGCGGCCAAGGCGCAGCTTTGCCTTGCTGTCGCTGTTATCGCGGTCATCGCCCTTGGTTTCTACGAGAATGATGTTGCCTTTCTCTGTTGCGACGATGAAATCAGGATAATGGTTTATGAAGCCGTTCAGCACAAAACTGTTCGGATTGCGTTCAATCACCCTATGCCACCAGCGCACATTGGAAAGTCCCGCAAGCGCACTGATAACCCTGTGTTCGAAGTCATTGACATCAGCCTCGTCGGTGTAGAGAGATTTGCTGATGGGGAACATCGTAACGGTGGGAGAAATCACCTTCGGAAACTTGTAGCTCGGTTCAACGATGATTTCATCCGTTTCAATGCGCTGGAAGAAACGCTTCTCACGGTATTCTTCCAACAGGTTCATGATTTTCTGGCGAATTTGCGCCGCATACGCTGGGAGCGAACCTTCCATGCGGGAAAGTTCTTCGCTGGACATCTGATCCACGATCCTTTGAATGTAATTGCGAAGATCGCTGGCACTCAGGAAATCCAAGCGGTTCAGAAGTTGATAAATCTTTCCAATGCACATTTCCTTTCGGCGTTCCGGCGGATAGGTGAGAACAATATTCTTGAATTCCCTTGCCTCGCGCTCAGAAAGCGCAATTTGCTTGGGACGCGCCTCATTCTGCACATCAACCGCTGTGATATCGCCCTGCGACATGCCGAACGAAATCTGCGTGTCCTTATCGGCCAGCATAAAGCCATCGGCAAGGGATTCACGGCTGACCTTTGCAAAGTCGTGCTCAAACAACAGCGATGCACCAACATCTTCAAAAAACATGGGCAGTTCCAGCGTCAATGCATCTTCGTATTCGCTTTGCATCTCATAATGCTTGCGCATGTCGCCACCTCCCGTCAGAGGAATTCCCATGTTTTCTGCCTGTTCTGTTTCTGCTTCAAAGGCTGCGCCCTGCCGCTCTGCTTCCTGTGCCATTTGCGCAATAGAATCTGGCGTTCCGTTGCCGCTGGCAGTCTGCGTCTGTCCGGCTTGCAAACGATCCCTCACATGCGCCGTATCAAAGCCAACGAATTCTTCTGCATCCGTTTCCGGTTCTTCGGGCTTGATATCATCAATCGTCTGCTGCACGGGATCAGGCTGCGGAACAACTTCCGGCAGATCAGAGCCAATGCGGTATTCCTTTTCAGAGAAACCGGCGCGGTTCAAGCCCTTGACCACATTTTCAACCGTCGTGCGGAAATCAACAGAGGAAGTCAGTACATATGCCATGTTCAAAAGAGACTGCGAATGCTTGCGGGCATACGGAAGCCGCAGCACGCGGCCAACGATCTGTTCCACGTCCACGCGAGAGGTACGGTTTGCCAACGTTGCCAGAATGTAGGCAAAAGAGCAGTCCCATCCTTCTTTCAGCGCATTCACAGTGATGATATAGCGAATGGGACAATCCGCAGCCAGCAGATTCACACCTTTCAGCTCGTTGATTTCCGAAGTTTTAATGGCAATCTGCTCTTGCGGAATGCCAATCTCAATCAGTTCTGCTTTCAGCTTTTCAAAGGTTGCCGCGTTTTCCTTGCCCTTGGGCTGCGCCTGAAACAGAACAATCGGACGGATGTATGTGCCGTTCTGATCCTTTTCTGCCTTGGCCTGCGCTTCAATGCTGCCGCGAAGCTGAATCGCATCAATCAGCACATCATCCTTTGTCTGCCGGTTGTAAATAATCACCGGCAGCTTGACCATGTTCTCCTTTTTCAGTTCGCGCGCATCCACAATGGAGATAATGTTGCTGTTCTTCTTCGGCGTGGCCGTCAAATCCAGCACAAAGGACGGATTCAGGTTTTTCAGCATTTCAATGCTCAGTTCACTTTGGGCATTGTGGCTTTCGTCCACAATCACCACTGGCGACATCTGATTGAGAACCTGAATCAGCGCCGTTTCGTCCACATCGGGAATCAGTGCGTCACGATCCGTAAAATGCGGAACGAACTGCGCCAGATTGCCGTTCTCCTGATAAACCTTGCGGCCATCCTTCTTCTTGATGCGCAGCGCATCGTAACTCAGCACGAAGATAGACAGGTTTTCCTGAACGCTGGCCGGAGACAAAGACTGGCCATTCAATGCCTGTGCGCCATCGTATACTTCCACGCGGCAAGAGAAATCGAAATTGATCTGCTGACGATAGGGATGTTCAGGGTTGCGTAAATCACGCAGCGTCTGTTCCAGAATGGCATTGGAAGGAACCAGCCACACAACAGCTTTGGTTTTCATCATGCCCATGCCGCTGAAAATGTGACGCAGGGATGCACACGCCAACAACGTCTTGCCACCGCCCGTGGGAACCTTGAAACAGACATGCGGCACGCCGGGAAGCACGTCATTATACGGCGGAAGCCCGGAAAATCCCACGGCAATACCCAACTGCTGCCAATGCTTATTGTAGGCAGCGTTCAAACTCTGCGTGCTGTTCAAGAGGGAGATGTACGCGTCCAATTCACGCAGAACGCGCTTCTGATAGTTCTTTAATTCCATCTTTGCAGCCTCCCTTCCTCACAGCAATGCGATGTCGCGCGGAATCTTCTTGAAAGAAATATGGAATGTCTCCATTTCTTCTGCGCTGAGCATATTTACGTCCGCATAGATCAGATAGCTCTCCGCACAGGTCTTGATCGTGCGCAGGAACGCCTTGTTCAGCGTTGTGAGCCGATCCGGCTCATAGTAGAAATAGTACGCGTGACGATCATGCACGCCCAGCAGATGTTTTTCATCGGCAGACGGTTCAGGCATGGGCTGGCGCGTTTCTGTGTAGTACACATACTCGCGGATTTTGGATTCTTCCACATTCGGATTGAGCAATCCATCTACCAGCAGCGGTTCGCCCAGTTCATAGTAGCTGAAACCGCCCTCCGTGCCGGGAACAGCTTTCTTGCCTTCGCCATAGCCGGAAATAACGCGCTTGACACGTTCAGCAGTAATGCTGTCCGCGTAATCCATCATTTCCACCAGAATGAACCTGCGGTGGCCGCCATCCTGCTTGTTCATATTGAGGACGGCATGAGCCGTTGTGCCGGAACCAGCGAAGGAGTCGAGGATGATGCTATCAGGGTCTGTTGCTAATTGAAGAATCCTATTGATTAAACGAGTGGGCTTGGGATAATCAAAAATAGCTTTGCCAAGGATAGCAGCGGTTTCCTGTGTAGCTTCCTGTGTATGCCCAACTTCACTATTTGTCCACCAAGTCCACACACCCTTACCTACTTTTTCAGATAAGTATGTTTTCTTGCGAGGAACACCACATCCATCAGTACCAAACCACAAACGTCCTTCTGAAAGCAGTTCGTTATACACTTCTTCAAGATGACGCCAGCACCGTCCCTCTGGCGGATTCATTTCCAATCCACTGGGAGTTGTGATCGTGTACATTTGGTTCGGCCGATAGCCTTGTGCAGTAAAGTCAGATGAAACCCAAGGACCACGAGGATCATTGTCAGGATTCTTGAATTTGTTTGCATCTTCTCCTTCGAGGGCTAACAGATTAAACAATTCCTCATTTATATTGATGTTCTTCGCGTAGATGATAATATACTCGTGTCCATTGCTTATTCGCTTCCGCGCATCAGGTGAAGTTCTCTTTTGCCAAACAATTGTTTCAACGTAGTTGTATGAACCGAATATTTCATCACAAAGGATTTTCAGATGTGCAATTTCTGAATCATCCATGCTAATGAAGATAACCCCATCATCTGACAACAGTTTTTGCAGCAGTTTCAGACGCGGATACATCATGCACAGCCACTTATCATGACGGCTCAGATCTTCGCCCTCTTTGCCAACCACTTCGCCCAGCCATTTGCGGATTCTCGGGTCGTTCACGTTGTCATTATAAACCCAACCCTCATTTCCGGTGTTGTACGGAGGATCGATATAGATGCACTTCACCCGTCCCTCAAATTTCGGCAGCAAAGCTTTCAGCGCATCCAGATTATCGCCGTGGATAATCATGTTTCCGCCGTCATCCTGTCCCTCGGAGGCAAAGGTATACTGCTTTTCCAGCGTGCGGAAAGGCACATCCAGATGGTGATTGACCACCTTATCTTTTCCGATCCAGTTAAGCGTCGGCATATTTTTTCTCCCTCTATATGGTCAGTATGCGAGGAGGTGAATAAGAATCCAAGTTATCTAAACCTACTCTATTATACTGATAATTTGCCATTCCGTAAAGCGAAAGTGGGTGAATAAATTTCCCCAAATTGTATCATATGTAACTGTTGATGTTTCAGAGTTGGGGTAAAAATGAGGTCAATGCATGATATATGAGACGCCGGAGCATTATCAAGATGCATAAGCTCATGCACAAATAGTATCTTTTACACAAAACAGCAACGTAAAGTGGTCGGAAAATTGTGCAATTAGCCTATTCACAGCTCGATACTTAGTTGCGCTAGACGCCGTTGTGGGCCTTGGAAATCTCGCCCGGCAGGGCGCTTGCGCCGCCGCCGACCAGCGCCGCGTGCGAGGCGGTGTGGTGCGGGGAGCGGAAGGGACGCTCGGTGAGCAGGCCGCTTTCGGGCACGCAACCGGCCACGGAGTGGATGCGCGTCACCTCCAGCGCCTCCTGAAAGGTCATATCCGGCAGGATTGTCGGCAGGCAGCGCGCCATCAGCGTTTTGCCCGAACCGGGCGGGCCGATCATCAAAACGTTATGCCCGCCCGCGGCGGCGATTTCCAAAGCGCGCTTGGCCGAACGCTGGCCGCGCACATGGCGGAAATCCACATTGTGTTCGCGCGTGGAAAGCAGCTGCGCGTAGGCGACCGGCACGATGGGGGCAATGGGCTTTTCGCCCGTAAAGTGGGCCACAGCTTCACGCAGATGCGAAACGCCGAGGATCTCAATGCCCTCTATGCAGCGCACTTCGTTGAGGTTCTTTTCCGGCAGCATTACGCGCTTTACGCCTGCCTCCAGCGCCGAGATCACCATTGGCAGCACGCCGCGCACGGGACGCACCGCGCCCTCCAGGGAGAGTTCGCCCAGCGCGGCGGTCTCCCGCAAGGCATCGGGATTCACCGCGCCGGCACAGGCCAACACGCCCAGGGCGATGGGCAGGTCAAAGGCAGGCCCTTCCTTTTTGAGGTCGGCGGGCGCCAGGTTGACCGTCAGCCGTTCGGCGGGGAAGGAAAAATGGCAGTTGCGCAGCGCCGCCCGCACGCGCTCGCGCGATTCGCGCACCGCCGCGTCGGGCAGGCCGACGATATCAAAGGCGGGCATGCCCGGCGCGAGGTTGACTTCGGTCGTGACCACAAACCCTTCAATGCCCGCAAGGCCCAGGCTGAGCACCGAAGCAAGCATGGCGTTTCCCCCTCCCGGAGCCGCAGCTCCCTTTAGAAATTCACCCAGTTGAACCAGCGCAGGTACTGCGCGTAGGCGCGCGATACCGGCATGCCGCTTTCCAGCGGATAGAAGGCCACAAACAGCCCCAGGGCCACCACGCACAGGATCACCGCGGCGGTGATAAAGCCGTCCCGCGAGCGCTTGCGCAGGCGTCCCAGTACCAGCACCGAAGCCATGATGATGAACGGCACGCTGGCGAAGTAGTGGTAGATGAACGTGGAGCGCGGCACCAGCACCCACGGCAGATACTGCGACAAGAACGCCGTCAGCACCAGCACAAAGTCACGCGAGGCGCGCTTTTCCCAAGCCACGCGCACGGCCACAAAGACGATTGCCGCCAATCCAAACCAGAACACCGCCGGGTTGCCCATGCAGGAAATCGAGGAGATTATGCCCGCGGGCATGTGGGTCGTGCCGGAGTAATACCACATCGGCCAGGCGATGACCGGCCATTCATACCACTCGGAGCGGAAGGCGTGCGTATCCCCGCCGAGGCTGGAGTGGTAAGAGAAAATGCTCTTCTGCAGGTTGACGACGCGGGAGACGGAGAAGTCGCCGCTCACGCGCAGCTGCCAGTAGTACGAGAAGTAGTAAATCAGCAGCGGCACGACGATGAACATCACCACGCAGAACACCGAAAGGATGCCCAGACGCTTGAGGAAACTGCGCTCACAGCGGCACAGCGCCGCCAGAGAACCGCCGGCAAGCAGCACGCCGCAAATCAGGCCAGGAATCCACAGGCGCGCGAGCAGGCGCAAAGCACGGCCCATCAAGGATGTGGAAAGTGCCAGCAGTCCGGATATATCCAGAACAATGGCCGCGCAGGAGGCCAGCGCCAGCGCCATACCCGCCCACAGCAGGATGAAGGCGATTATGCCCGCCCGCCGCGGCGGATGGCAGATATCGCGGCGTCCGGCAGCGTGGGCATTCCCGCCCAGCAAGGCGGTGGCATCAAAGTGTACCGTCAACGCCTGCACAGCGCCGTTTTTGCGGCGCAGCGCTGCAAAGGACGTGGGGACGGCGGCACGCGCCGCGCCCTTCTTCCGCCGCATGCGCCGCATTGGGGCCTTTGCGGCTCCAACAGGCCGCTCTGTGCCCGCGCCGCGCCGCACTTTCAGCAGGCGCAGTTCCACGCGGACGTTTTTCCACAGCGTCCAGAAGAAGATGACCACCAGGCCGGCGGAGCCGTAGATGCCAATCCACTTTGTGGCCCAGGCGATGCCCATGAACAACCCCGAAAGCCCAAGCGGGATCAGCGAGCGGGCAAAGCCGTCCCGCCGCCAGCGCATCTGGCTGTACCGGAACATGAACAGGTACATCACCATGATGAACAGCACCGCGTAGCTGTCGATGGTGGCCAGCCGCGTCTGCGTAAAGTGCATCGAATCCACGGCCATCAGGAACATGGCGATGAAGGAAAGGTCGGTGCGCTTGGTGAGCTGCTTGACCAGCAGATACATCACCGGCAGCATGATTACGCCCATCAGCGTGCCCATAAAGCGCCAGCCGAACGGCGTCATGCCGAACAGCTCGATGCCGATCATCATCAGCGTCTTGCCAAGCGGCGGATGCGTCCACTCGTAGGCGCTGTCGAATTCATCGTAATGAACCTGCTCGTAAGCCGTGCGCGGGTGGTAAATCTCGTCGAAATAGGTGGAGTTCAGATACGACGGGTAGGCGGGCACCACGTCCTGTTCGTCGATGAGCAGGCCGGGGTCGGCGGGCGTAGCGTTCGCATCGCCCGCACCCTCCGCGTCGGTAAAGACAAAGCCGGAATCCTCCGCCCAGACGCCATCCGCCCCGAAGCCCGCGTCCGCCGTCGAAACGTCGGGCAAACTGCTCGTGACCGAAACCACCGGCCACGGTTCGCCGTTTGCGTCCAGGAAGCCCACTTCGCGCAGGCGCAGCGGCTCCAGGGCGCTGCCGGCGCTGGCGGTGGAGGGCAATACGGTCAGGCGCACGTAACGCGCGGTGTTGGTCGCGCCGTTTTCGTTGAGCCACAGCCAGCGGAAAATCTGCCCCTGGTCATAGGTGGCCTCCACAGGCTCCGTCCAGGTCTCCCCATCGCTGGAGAAACTCAGCGAAAAATTCGTGGAACAAATGCCGCCATAATAGGTGAAGATGAATTCGCGCTCCTCGCCTAAGTCGAACACGACCTCTTCGCCCGCCATGGTGGAAACCCATTCGGTCTGCGGGGCTTGCATGTCGCCAAGGTTTGTAAAGGCCACCACGGCGTACAGGGCCGTCACTGCCGTCATCAGAAGCGCGTCAATGCGGCGCAGGCCCATTTTGTAGCCCTTCTCCGCCGGCGGCGCGGGCCGCTTGCGGGGCGGGGGAAGCCGCCGGACGCGCTTGAAAATGCAGATGTCCAGCGCCGTCCAGGCAAGGAACAGGGCGTTTACGACGTTGACGATGGACAAGGAGACGTTCAACCATTCCTCCGAGGAGGAAAGATGGCCGTAATTGAGTTCCGTCATGCCGCCCTGCAAGACCAGCGCTTCGTTCATAAACAGCGTCACCGTCAGCGCCAGCAGCGACCACAGCAGCCGCCGGTCGCGGCACTGGGCGTAGGCCAGCACAAGCAGGATTACCGCCGGGTAGACGTAACGCTCGTGCATCATCGGCCCGAAGGTGCACACCAGCATGATCAGCAGCGCGCCGGTCAGGAATACCTTGCGCGCGTCCTTGGAGAGCAGTTGCAGCAGAATCGCGTAAACATACGAAAATACGAACAACGCCCAGGCGACCGCCGGCCAGATGCCGGCATTTTCCAACTGCATCCAGTTCTGGCCGAGGACGACGTAGAGGTTGAGGGTATTTACCGTCATATAGCGGTAGCCCTGCGTGGCCCCAAAGAGCTTTTCCCACAGCCATTCGATGGGCGCGGCAAAGAAACTGCGCAGCCCGGTGATGTTTTGATAGCTGAACGGCAGGGATACGCCCCAGAGGATGAAAAGGGCCACAGCCACGCCCGCCAGCGCCCGCAAAACCGCGTTGCGGAACGCGCGCATGTTCCAGACGCGCACGGCCCCATCGCGCCAGGCGCGCGGATGCCCCAGAGCGATCAGGAATTTGCGCCGCCGCAGCCGCTTCAGGTAGCGCGCGGCCTCCGCTTCCGTTTCGAATTTTGGCAAGGGTTTGTCGCTTTCCACAGCCGCGAGCTGTTCCACCAACGAGAGTCGGGGCTCGCGCTCATAGAGCGAGGCAATATGCACGATCAACGCCATCAAACCCACTGGCGCGAACAAAAGCGCCTGCGGCTTGACCAGCACCGCCGCGGCAAACGCCGCCAGCGAGGAAATATAGCCGCCTTCCACCATGCGCAGGGCGCAGATGACCAGCAGCAGGGTCAGCACGGAATCAATCTGCCCCCAGGCGGCGGAATCCACCAGCACAGCCGGGTTAAAGGCGTAGAAGGCGCACAGCAGCAGCGCCGCGCGGTTGCCCAGCCGCTTTTCGCAGAAGCGGTAGACCACCATCGCGCCGATCAGGTCGCAGAAGATGGGAATCAGCTTGATCAGCACCACATGCGCCGTGGAGTCGTAGGCAAAGCCGAAAAGATTGCGCAAAAAGGCGATCGGCGCGAGCAGGAGCATATATCCCGGCGGATAATCGCAGAAATAATCCTCGGCGTAGAAATTGAAGGGGCCAACCGAGGCCATGCGCTCCGACCAGCCCTCAAAGCAGCCGATGTCGGAATTGTAGCCGCGGATTTTCGCGGCGATGATTAGGCGCAGAACAAACGCCGCCAGCAACACGCCGCCCAGCGCCCACGGCAGGCGGCTTTTCTTCACCGCCAGCGGCGAACGCGCCTTGCGGGCAAAGGCGATGACGGCCAAAACATAACCGAACATGCCAAGCAGCATGGTTTCGGTATAGCGCTGCGGTTCTTCTTCCGTGGCGGCGGTATCGCCCCAGCCGGCGTCGCCGCTCTGCGATTCGGCATAGAAATTGTAGACCACGTCGCCGGCTTCCGCGTCGGCCACCTCTGTCAGCGAAAGGTTATCAAACCAAGCGCGGCCGGTGTTCAGGTTATCGTCGCCATAGCCGCCAATGCGCGCAAACACCGTCAAAGTGGTCTGCTCCGGCCCGGTGCGGCCGGTGAGCGTCAGCTCCACCCAGTCCCCGCCGGTATCGTACACCATTTCCGAATAGACGTTGAGGCCGCCGATGGACAGGTTGGCCCCGTAGCCGTTCATGCCCACGCCCTCGGCGCGCACCATGGCGCTGAAGCGGTAGAGCGTGTTGGGCTCCACGGCCACAGTCTGCGCCCAACGCGCGTCGTTGACGCTCAGGTTGGTTACGCCAAGGCAGTTTCCTTCCACACCGCCATCCTCCACGGTGAGCAAGGACACATCCTCCCCGGTAAACCACATGTCCTGTTCCCAGCCCGTGGGGAAGCCCGCGGCGCTCACGTCGTCCACGGCGCCGTTGACCAGCAGGTTTTCGCCCTCGGCCAGCGCCGGGGACGTCAAAAGAAACAACAGCAGAAAAAACGGCAGCAGTTTGCGCATACGAAAAAGCTCCTGAAACAGCGTTACTTTTATTCTTTCCATGGTTATGGCGCGGAATCCTCCCCGCAAACGCGGCGAAAGCGTGTCAAATTCTCAAAGACAATCGCTTTGATCGAACGCGCCCTCTATATGACGGATTTTTCCATCGAAAAGTTCGATCACGTCAAAGCGGAGTTTTGTTTCCAACAGGCCGTTTTGCGCGGCATAGCAAGTGGCGGCGTCCAATATGCGGCGCATTTTCAGGGGCGTGACCGCTTCGGCGGGGGTGCCAAAGCGCGCCCCGCGGCGGTATTTGACCTCCACGAACGCCGTTACCCCGTCGCGCCGGGCGACGATATCCAGCTCCCCATGGCCCAAACGCAGGTTGCGGCCGAGGATCGCGTAGCCGTTTGCCTCCAGAAAGGCACAGGCGGCGTCCTCCGCCCGGGCGCCGACGGCCCGCGCGTTCAAACGCCGCCTCCGAGAATTTTTGCAATGAATGTGCGCCGGTGCGCCGGGCAGGGGCCGTAAGCTTTCAGCGCCGCGATGTGTTCGGCGGTGCCATAGCCCTTGTTGCGCGCAAAGCCGTACTGCGGGTACTGCGCGTCCAGTTCCACCATATAGCGGTCGCGCTCCACCTTGGCGACGATGCTGGCCGCGCCAATCATATAGCTGAGCGCGTCGCCATGGATGAGCGACCGCACCTCCCCGGGCAGGCTCAGCCCCGTCACCGCGTCCACAAGGAAGGTGCCCGCGAATTCCGCCGCGCACTGTTCCATCGCCTGCTTTGTGGCGTTGAGGATGTTGATTTCGTCGATGACCTCTGGGGGCACGAACGCCGTTCGCGCGTAGTCCGCCGCCTCCAAAAGCAGGGGATAGAGCGCCTCGCGCCGCTTTTCTGACAGCTTTTTGGAATCGTCCACGCCCAAAACCAGCTTTTCCCGGGGGATGGAGACGCATGCCGCCGCCACCGGCCCCGCCAGCGGCCCACGGCCGACCTCGTCGATGCCGGCAATGCGCGCGCCCTGCGCCCACAGTTCGGTTTCAATCTGCGTCAGCCGCAGAAGTTTTTCCTCTGCCGATTCGCGCATGTCATACCTCCGGGCTTTCCAGCGAAATTTTGCCCACTTTGCCGGCGCGGAACTCATCCAGCACCAGCGCCGCGCCGCGCTCCATGTCAAAGCGGCCGCCGGACAGAAGCCAGCCGCGCCCCTTGCAGGCGGCCTCCAGCAATGCCTCGTCGGGCAGAGAGGGGTCAGCAAGCGCCATTGTTTCGCCCTCAGCGGAAACGACGCTCTCCGCCAGCTTGAAGCGCGCGCGGGTAAGCTCCGGCTTGAGGGAAAGCAGGCGGCGCAGAAGCGCCCCGGCCAGCTCCTGCGTATCGAGAATTTGGTCGCGCACAGAGCCGAGGAAGGCCAACGTCTGCGCGCGCTCCTGGTCGTCCAGGCGCGGCGGCAACATGCCGGGGGTGTCCAGCAATTCCAGATACGGCCCGAGCTTGACCCACTGTTTGGCGCGGGTGACGCCGGGACGGTCGGAAGCTTTGGCCACAGCCGAGCCGTTCAGACGGTTGATGAAGGTGCTTTTGCCCACGTTGGGGATGCCCACCACCATCAGCCGCACCGTCTTTTTCACCCCGCGCGCGGCGGCGCGCTCCACGGCCGGGCGTGTGGCGTTTTCGATGCGCGCAAGCATTTCCTTTACGCGGCCGCCGTTGGAATTGAAGCGCATGGCCATGACGTTGCGGGCGCGGTAGAACTCCAGCCAGCGGGAGGTGACGGCGTCGTCGGCCAAATCCGCCTTGTTGAGCACCAGCAATCGCGCCTTGCCGCGCGTGAGGCCGCGCAAATCGGGATTGGCGCTGGAAAGCGGCGCGCGCGCGTCCACCAGCTCGATGACCGCGTCTACGGCGCGGAGTTGCTCGATCAGCATCCGCCGCGATTTGGCCATGTGGCCGGGATACCAGTTGATTGTGGGCATGTTATCCTCCAAAATGCGAATAAATATACAAAAAAGAGCCGCTTGCGCGGCTCCTTCCCGGAATTATCTTTCCTTGACCTTGGCAGCCTTGCCGCTGCGCTGACGCAAATAGTACAGCTTGGCGCGGCGAACCTTACCGCGGCGGATCACCATGATGCGATCCAAGCGCGGGGAATGCAGCGGGAACGTGCGCTCTACGCCCACGCCGTAGGACGTGCGGCGGACGGTGAACGTCTCACGCACAGAACCGTTGCGGCGAGCGATAACCACGCCCTCAAACGCCTGCAAACGCTCGCGGGAGCCTTCGACAACCTTCACAAACACGCGCACGGTATCGCCGACGCGGAACTCGGGGATGTCGGTTCGGAGCTGGGCGCTCTCGATGGAACGGATGATCTCATTCATTGCTGGGCCTCCTTCCTCTCCAGGGCGTTCATAACCGGCCTGCGGCAGCGGACCGCCCGATGTCACAAAGCCGATTATACCATATTCCCCCGTGTTTGACAAGCAGGAAACGTGTAAAATTTGCTGCTTTCAAAGGCCGATGCCCGGTTGAACGGGGGTTCAGGAATTAAATTCGCCCTTGAGCGCGTCAAACATGGCGGTAAAAGGCGCTTCTTCGCCCGTCCATAGCGTGAAATTGCGCGCGCCCTGGCATACCAGCATGCCCAGGCCGGTGATGGCCTTGGCGCCGCGGGCGCGGGCCTCGCGCAAAAACGGCGGCCATTCGGGATTGAACACCACATCCGAAACCACCATGCCGGGGCGGATGCCATCATAATCAATGTCCGGCTTTTGCTCCGCGTCGGGCGCGAGCCCCACGCAGGTGGCGTTGACGAGTATGTCGCAATCGGGGATACGCACCGTGCCCTCCCAGGGGCGGTAGGCCGCTGCGCAGGGGGTATTGTCCGCGATGGCGCGGGCAAGTTCCTCGCCGCGCGCGCGGTTGCGGTTGATGATTGTAATATGCCGGGCGCCTGCCAGCGCGCACTCCACGCCGATGGCCTTGCCTGCGCCGCCCGCGCCGAGCAGTACGATCTTTTTGCCGTCGATGGGCGCGCCCTGCATCTTCATGGCTTCTACAAAGCCCTTGCCGTCGGTATTTTCGCCGATGTAGCGGCCATTTTCCTCATAAACGGTATTCACCGCGCCAATGATGCGCGCGGCGTTGGTAATGCCGTCCAGGAAGGGAATCACCCGCACCTTGTGGGGCATAGTGAGGTTAAAGCCCTTCATATGTATGGCGCGCGCCCCGGCAATGGCCGCGCCCAGCGCTTCCGGAAGCACCTTCGCGGTGATGTAGCGGTAGTTGAGGCCCTTGGCGCGGAAGCCGGCCTCCTCCATTATGCCCGTGGGATTGCCATCCACGGGATCGCCAAATACGCCGACCAACTCGGCGCGATAGTTTTTCTCCATGCTGTCATCCTCTCCTTATGTCGCTGATGAGCCTCTCTACATCCTCCGCGCGCGTGGCCCAGCTTGTGCAGATGCGCACCGCCGAGCGCTTTGCATCCACCCGGCACTGGTAGGAAAAGGCGTAGCTTTCCGAAAGGCGCGAAAGCTGTTCGTCAGTAAAAATGGGGAATTGCTGGTTGGTCGGGCTGTCGATGAGGAATTCGTATCCGCTCTCCTGCAAGGCTGCTTTGATTTGCATCGCCAGCGAGACCGCATGACGGGAAAGGTCGAAGTAAAGCCCGTCGCGCAAAAGCTCGGCAAACTGTATGCCCAAAAGCCGCCCCTTGGCCAGCATGCCGCCGCGCTGCTTGATTTGATAGCGAAAATCGCGCTTGAGCGCCGCATTGCGGATGACCACGGCCTCGCCAAAGAGCGCGCCCTGCTTGGTGCCGCCGATGTAGAAAACATCTGCCGTCTGCGCAATAAAGGGCAACGTCAGGTCGTTTTCCGGAGAGGCCAAGCCGTAGCCCAGGCGCGCGCCATCCAGGAAAAGCAACATATGGTATTCGTCGCACACCTTGCGCAGGGCGGAAAGCTCCGCGAGAGTATAGATGGTGCCCAGTTCCGAGGGATTGGAGATGTACACCGCCCCGGGCATGACCATGTGCTCAAACGAAGCGTCGGCATAGTGCGCCCGGCAGAGCGCCTCGACATCCTCCGCGCGCAGTTTGCCGTTTGCGTGGGGGATGCACAGCACCTTGTGGCCGCAGGCTTCAATGGAACCCGTCTCATGCACGGCGATGTGCCCCGTGTCCGCCGAAACCACACCCTGCCAGGGCCGCAACGCCGCCGAGAGCACGGTCAGGTTCGCCTGCGTGCCGCCCATCAGGAAGTGCACGTCTACCTCCGGGCTTTCGCACAGGCTGCGGATCATCTCCGCCGCCTCGCGGCAGTATTCGTCCTCGCCGTAACCCGGCGTTTGCACAAAATTTGTCTCCTGCAAGCGCGCAAGAATGCGCGGATGCGCGCCTTCGCCATAATCGCAGTTGAAGCGTATCAAGTTAATCTCCGCCTTTCGGGAAGGAAGTTTATATAACCTTTAATATTCTATCATAATTATCTGCATAATTCAACTGAGGAGACGGCAAATAAATTGTCAACCAAAAACGTAAAACTGGTTGACAATCTGCGCTGCGTATGATACCCTGTGGTGCGGAGGCGACCGGAAAGATGAAAAAGACGATGAATATACGCAAAATGACCTATGTGGCGCTGTTTACGGTGGTGATCGCGGTTTGTTCGTGGATTACCATTCCCGCCGCGGTGCCCTTTACATTGCAGACCTTTGCGGTGTTTGCAGCTTGCGCACTGTTGGGCGGCAAATTGGGGCTGTATGCTGTGTGCCTGTACATATTGCTGGGCGCGGTGGGGGTGCCGGTATTCTCCGGTTTTGGCGCGGGCCTGGGCACGCTGTTGGGGCCGACTGGCGGTTATATCCTCGGCTTTGTGTTCACGGCGCTGGCTATGTGGGGCGTGGAGGCAAAATTTGGCCGCAAACCGGCGGCGCTCGTCGCGGGCATGGCCGCGGGGCTGATTCTTTGCTATGCCTTTGGCACGGCGTGGTTTATGGTGGTCTATGCGCGCGCCAACGGCGCAATCGGCCTGGGCGCGGCGCTTTCGATGTGCGTAATCCCCTTCATCCTGCCGGACTGCGTCAAGATTGCCCTCGCCATGCTCGTTGCCGCACGCCTCAGGCCGCACTTGAAATTGTAGGTTCAGGGCTGCGCTTCCACAATCAGGCGCACTTCCCCGGCGTTCAGCGTTTCCTCACGGCCATCCGCATAGCGCACGACCAGCGCGCCGTTTTCATTGATATTTACGGCCCAGGCGCGCTTTTCTTCGCCGTTTTTGACAAAGGCCACCTCGTGGCCCAGCGCCAGGGAGCGGGCGCGGTATTCCGCCAGGAAGCGGCGGGCAGGCAGGTCGGCAGCGAAATCAAGCACCCGAACGGCGATTTCGGCGGCAAGGCGGTTGCGGGAGACGGGCAACGGGTACAGGGAGGCCGCGCGCGCGGCGAATTCCTCGGGAAAAGCGCGCGTATGCACGTTGACGCCGATGCCCACGCATACGCTGCTGAGGGCGTCCATTTCAAAGCTGCCGCTGGCTTCGGTGAGGATGCCGCAGAGCTTTTTGCCGTCCAGATAGACGTCGTTGACCCACTTGATCTGGCATGTGCAGCCGCACAGTGCTTCCACCGCCTGCGACACGGACACGGCGGCTGCGGCGGTGAGCAGCGCCGCCTCGGAAAGCGCCACGCGGGGGCGCAGCGCCAGCGTCATATATAGCCCCTCTCCAGCGGGGGAATAGAAGGAGCGCCCGCGCCGCCCGCGCCCGGCGCTCTGTTCTTCGCTCAAGATGAGCAGCGGACAGTTTTCGCCGGAGGACAGCAGGCGTTGCGCCTCCTGATTGGTGGAATCCAGCGTGCGGTACACGCGCACGGCCAGTTCATCGTACTCCGCGCCCAAAGCGGCGCGTACGCCCGCTTCGGAAAGGCGGTCGTCCCCGGCGCGCAGACGATAGCCCCGGTTGGGTGTGGAAAGGATGGCAAATCCCTCCGCGCGCAGGGCGTTTATGGCCTTCCACACCGCGCTGCGCGTTACGCCGAAGCGCTCGGCCAACGCCTGTCCGGATATATCCTCGCCGCGCCGTTTTTCCAGTTCGGCGAGCAGTTCTTCCCGAAGCGCCATACAGTTACCTCCCGCGACATGTTTTCCTTCATTGTAACAGAGCAAGCGCCAAAGCGCAAGCATGGCTTGACAGCCTCGAAAGGCTTTGCTATGATGAAAAGCGAAAGGGGGCGCGTGCCGTGGCGTTTGATTACAAGAAGGAATACCGGGAATTCTACCTGCCGCCGAAAAAGCCGGCCATTGCCGAAGTGCCGCTGATGCGCTTTGTGGCCGTGCGCGGGCAGGGGAATCCCAACGAGGAAGGCGGCGCGTACCAGCGCGCCCTCAATTTGCTCTACGGCCTGGCCTATACGGTGAAGATGAGCAAGATGGGCGACCACCGGATGGAGGGCTATTTTGACTACGTCGTGCCGCCCCTGGAAGGGCTGTGGTGGCAGGAAGGCACGGAGACGGTTGACCTTGCCCACAAGACCGGCTATAAAAAGTCAAGAGGGAATTAATCCGAAATGACAGCCGGGGAGTAGGGGGTGTTGTCGCGAAGGACCGCGAAGATGATGGAAACCATCTTGCGGCAAACATGGCCGATAACGGTCATA
>DVFZ01000118.1 GCA_018712945.1 Candidatus Pullichristensenella stercorigallinarum
TTTTGAAAGCGGCGCAGGCCGCGCGCGTAGGTAAAGCCCAGAAGCACCGTCAGCAGCAGGGCGACAGCCAGCCAGACCAGGGTGAACGCCGGCGGAAGGCCGGTTCCGGGCATAACAGACGTTACGGCTGCGGGAGGTTCCTGGAGGCGTGCGGCGGCAGGCTGCGTTTCCGGCCCGGCAAGTCCCGTTTGCATGTCGCCCTGCGGGATTTGCACGCCTTCCCGCGCTTCATCGGGCGTTATTTGACGCACAATGGGCGCGGCGGCAGGCGCTTCCCAGCGCGCGAACACGCTCACAGGCGATGCCGGAAACATGGGCAGCAGCAGGCGCAGAAGTGCCGCCATCCACAGCCAGAAAAACAACGCCTTGGGCAGCCGGTGCAGAAACAGCGCCCGCAAAACGATGACAACCAGTATGATGCCGCCGCCCGCAATGCTCATTTCCAGAAGCGCAGAAAGCATATCGTCTCCCCCATTCCCGTTCCCGCAGGCGCGCCGCGCGCCCCAGAGCGCGTCCGATCCTTTCTGATACGTTCATGCAGCTGTCCTGAGCGTCAAATCTTCATTTCCGGCAGGCCCGCCGTTTCGCCGTTTCCACGGAAAGCGGCCTGCGGACGCGCCAAACCCCATTCGCCGTTTCCGGCCCCCTCCACCATGTTCGATCACTCGTCTTCTTCAATCATCGCGCGCAGGCGTTCAATTTGCTTCTGGTTCAGACGCTTGCGCCCCAGCAGCGAGGCAAAAAGCTTGTCTGCCGAACCATCGAACAGGCGGTCGATGATATCGTCCGTCTCCGTGGCCTGCGCCTTCTCACGCGAGATCAGCGCGTGGCAGATGAAGTGCGGTTCGCGCCGCTCGATTGCGCCTTTGGCAATCATGCGCTTGATCATTGTGTAGGTCGTGTTGATGTTCCAGCCGGTCTGCGCGCCGACCACCTCGGCGATCTGCCGGGCGGGTACGTCGCCTTCCTTCCAGAGGACGTCCATAATCTTCAGTTCGGTATCGTGAAATTTCATTGCGCGCATCTCCTTTTTATGATGTGTAGCTACGCTTATATACTACGATAGTATTATAGATTTGTCAATACTATAATTGTCTTATCAAATGTTAAATCTGTGCGAAAGCCATTTGTACCCCTTGACGCATAATACTATGCGACATATAATATTGTGCGAAGGAGGTGATCGCGTGGACGCACAGCTCAAGCGCGGCATGCTGGAAGCGTGCGTGTTGTCCGTGCTCGCACGCGGGGATTCCTACGGCTACCAGCTGGTCAAGGACATCAGCGGCTGTGTAGAGGTTTCCGAATCTACGCTTTACCCCATCCTGCGCCGTTTGGAGGCGGGCGGCTTTCTGCGCGTATATTCGCGCGAACACAGCGGGCGCCTGCGCAAGTACTACGGCATCACCGATGCGGGGCGCGAACGTCTGAACGAATTGCGCGAGGAATGGAAGCAGGTGCTTCAGGTCTATACCTTTATTATGGAAGGAACGGAAGGTGAGCCAGTTTGAACAAGCAGGAATTTTTGCAGGCGCTGGAAAAGCGCCTGAGCGATTTGAGCGCGGAGGAACGCGCGCAGGCGCTGGAGTTTTGCGCGGAGGGCATTGACGACCGCATGGAAGACGGCCGGTCTGAAGAAGAAGCGGTGGCGGCGCTGGGCAGCGTAGAGGACGTGGCCCGCGACCTATTGGCCGACCGCCCCCTGAAGGACGTGGTGCGCGAGCGCGTGCGGCGGGAAGGAGACGCGGGGCGCATCGTGCTGCTGATCCTGGCCTCGCCCTTTCTCCTGTCCTTTTTTGCAATCGGCCTGTCGGTATATATCGTGCTGTGGTCGCTGATGCTGACGATTTATGCGGTGCTGTGGTCGTTGCTCATCGCGGGCGCGGCCTGCGCGCTGGGCGGCGCGGCGGCAATATTCTTTGTCGGAACCGCGCCGGGGCTGTGCGTGTGCGGCTCCGGACTGATCTCTTTCGCCCTGGGACTTATGTTGTTTGACCCGGCGCGCGCCGCCGCAAAAGGCTCGCTGAAGCTGACAAAGGCCTTCGGGCGCGGCTGCAAACGGTTGATTGTTGGAAGGAGGAACGGATGATGCGCAGGCGGATGAAAATTGCGCTGGTCACTTTGGCTGCGGGCATCGTCGTATTGCTGGCGGGCTTCGCGGCGGCGGATTTTGAGCTGAATAACCTCAGCACAGGAGGGGAACTGATGGCGCGCACATATGTTTCACAGGGCGAGCGCGTGCGCACCATTTATGTCTCCGATCTGGACGCGAATGTGGAAATCACGCCCTCGACAGACGGGCGGGCGCGCGTGACCTGCGAGGAAAACGAGGCGTTTTGCTACGACATCACCGAGGAGGACAGCGTTTTGCGTATCGAAAAGCGCGACCTGCGGGGGTGGAACCTGGGCATGTATTTCGGTTTCTGGCCGGAAAGCACGCTGACCGTCGAGGTACCGGCGAGCGCGTTGCTGAATGTGGAGACGGAGAGCGGCGACATCCACATGATGGGCAGCGACGAAGGGCCTGCCTATTATATCGTGAAACTGTACAGCGACAACGGAGACGTACACCTGGAACACGTGCGCGCCGGAGAGGGCGGCGATGAAACTGCATCGTCCCGCGCGGAGTCCGACGCCATGGGCGACGTGCAGCCCGGAGAAATCACGGTGGAGACAAACACGGGCGATATCGCAATCGAGGATGCAGACATCAGTTTTCTGAGCGCCATGACCGACAACGGCGCGGTGACGCTGCGTGACATTCGGGCCGAAGGCGTGTTTGCGACGGCGCGCAACGACACCATCCGCATGGAAGGCATCGCCACAGGCTCGCTGATAGCCAGCTCTGCAAACGGCGACGTCCTCTTTTCCGAAGTTGAAGTAGCGGAACACATTATCCTCCTTGCCGGCAACGGCAATATCCGCGGCGAGCTGCCGGGAGAAATGCGCGATTACCACATCGAAAGCGAAACGGACAACGGCGACAACAACTTGCCTGCCATGTTGGACGGCGAAGGCATCTTCCTGCGCGCAATCAACGACAACGGCGACATTGACGTAACGTTCGCCGGATAAACCCGGGCGGCACGGCTCCCGAATGCGGGCCGTACCGCTTCACTTTTGAACAATTTGTAAACTTTCACCGGGGCGCTTGACAATTGCCCTGGCGTTCTTTATAATAGTCAAAGAAGGTCAAATTCGGATCTTCGAGGGGAGGCATGGATTTATGAACATGGAAAAATTCACCAAAAAATCGCTGGAGGCCATCCGCGCGGCACAGGAGGTGGCCATCGAGCATCAGAATATGCAGATCGACCAGCAGCACCTGCTCTACGCCCTCGCCGCGCAGCAGGAAGGGTTGATCCCGCAGCTGTTTACGGCGCTGAATATCGAACCGCAGCGCGTGCTTTCCGCCTGCGAGCGTGAAATTGAGCGCATTCCCAAGGTGAGCGGTCCTGGCCGCGACCCGGAAAAGGTATACATTTCCCAGAGCGTAGACGCAGCGCTCAACGAGGCCGAAAAACAGGCCGAACACATGAAGGACGAGTACGTCTCCGTCGAGCACATCGTGCTGGCGCTGATGGAAAAGCCCAACGGCGTACTCAAGCGCCTGTTCCAGGAAATCGGGCTGACGCGCGACAATTTCCTCAAGCAGTTGCAGGCTGTGCGCGGCAACGCCCGCGTCACCAGCGACCAGCCGGAGGACACCTATGACGCGCTGAAAAAGTTCGGCACCGACCTGACCGACATGGCGCGCAAGCAAAAGCTCGACCCGGTGATTGGCCGCGACGCGGAAATCCGCAACGTCATCCGTATCCTTTCGCGCAAATCGAAAAATAACCCGGTGCTCATCGGCGAACCGGGCGTTGGCAAGACGGCCATCGCCGAAGGGCTGGCGCAGCGCATCGTGCGCGGCGACGTACCCACCTCTTTGAAGGACAGGACGCTGTTTTCCCTGGACATGGGCAGCCTGATTGCTGGCGCAAAGTACCGCGGCGAATTCGAGGAGCGGCTCAAG
>DVFZ01000014.1 GCA_018712945.1 Candidatus Pullichristensenella stercorigallinarum
ACGAAAACGCATCGTGGCAAGAGGATTTACGGCTGGCGGAAAGAAACGATTGAACGCTCCTTCGCGGAGGCCAAAGAGAACCATGGCCTGCGCTATGCCCGCATGCTCGGAATTGCGAACATGCGGGAACAATGCTTCCTGACTGCGGCTGTGCAAAACATTAAGAGGCTCGTGGCCTCTTTGCGGCGTGTGTATCTATATATTAACCCCTGCATTTTCACTCAAATGCAGGGGTTTGTCAATGGTCTGAGGCAGGCCCCGGTTGGGCCTGCCTTTTTGTGTGGCTTCAGGCCATCTTCTCAATCTCTGTGCGCAACTTGCCAATGATGCGTTTTTCCAGGCGCGATATGTAGCTTTGCGATATGCCCATCATGTCCGCGACTTCCTTTTGTGTGTGTTCGCTGCCGCCGCCCAGGCCGTAGCGCATGTGTACAATTTTGCGCTCGCGTTCGGAAAGCGTGTTTACCGCCGCGGCGAGCATTTGTTTTTCCACATCGTGGTCCAAATCCCGGGAAACGAGATCTGGCTCGGTACCGAGAATATCGGAAAGCAGCAGCTCGTTGCCATCCCAGTCGGTATTGAGCGGCTCGTCAAAGGATACCTCCAGTTTTAGCCGGCTGGTACGGCGCAGCACCATGAGGATTTCGTTTTCGATGCAGCGCGAAGCGTAGGTCGCCAGCTTGATATTTTTGCTGGGATCAAAGGAATTGACCGCTTTGATCAGGCCGATGGTGCCAATGGAGATCAAGTCCTCAATGCCGATTCCTGTATTTTCAAATTTGCGGGCGATGTATACCACCAAACGCAGGTTGCGCTCGATCAGCGTTGAGCGCGCCGAGGCGTCGTTGTCGGCCATTTTGCGCATGTAAGCCAGTTCCTCCTCTCGTGTAAGCGGCGGAGGCAGCGTCTCACTTCCGCCAATGTAGCAGATTCCTCCTCGACGCAGTTGTACCACCAGACCGAATATTGATTGCCGAACCGCCGCAAATGCCATTTGCAAGCTCCTTTCATCCCAACGTCCGTTTCGCGCCAGCCCTTCCCGGCATACTTTCCGCCGCGCTGACGATCGGCGGGGCCAAAGCCCGCACGCCGCCGGGCATCTTTCCCGGGTAGACGGCCACCCACAGGTCGGGCGATTTCAGATAGCCGTTTCCATAGTCCACCAGGCACAGTTCCGGGCGAAAACAGTTGAGGCGCCCGTTGCCGCCCAGCGCGCCATAGCCCACCTGCCGGAAGCCCGGTGGCACACCGGATGTGGAAGCGGCGTCGTAGCCTGGCGGCAGCACGTCCGCCAACACGCCGCGCTCGCAGATGAGCACTGGCAGGCCGCTGAACGGCTCGCGCAGGCGGTTGCCCGTATCCACCAGCGCCCGGAAGCGCGCCTCGCCGCCACAGGCGGACAGAAACACATGCACTTCCCAGGTCACCAGCCGCCGCTTGCGCAGGTTCGTAACTGCGAGCAGCGCGCCTGCTCCCAATAGCGCGCCCAGCAAAAATGCCGTTCCCAACCCGGGGAACAGGCGCATGGCCACGAATTGTACGCCGCCGAGAAACACGCTGCCGCCCAGCAGGGCCATGCCTGTTGATACGGCCGAGCGGAAAGAGTCCGGGGGAATGGCGACGGCCGCCAGCGTGATGGACACCAACGGCAGAATCAGGCCGGAGCCAAGGAAGCGCAGGGTTGGAAGCTGGCAGAGCGCCGCGTACAGAGCGCCGAGCGCCGCCGAAAGCGTCACCCGCCGCCAGCGCACGCGTCCGAGGCTACGGGCGATGATGGCCGCGGAGAGGAAGTCCATCCCAAAGTTAGTCAGCAAATATGCTTCGATACTCACGGCCATGCGTCTCACCTCTCCGGCATTATAGCGGTGGAAGAGGGGACAATGCCCGTGAAAAATGTCAGTGGTTTTGCTGAAAGTTTCGACGTTCCTCCATTCAAACGCGCCGTTTCGCGTAAAAAAGCGACAAGCGCCGTTTCTGTAAAGAATGGACGGCGCAAGAATTATGGAAATTTTTGGAATACGACGTACCAAGCTATCCAGATTTGCGCAGACGCCAACCAAAATTAGACGGAAAATGGTTTGCTGGGCATGTAGATATGCAAAACGCGCAATATGCGGGGAAAGCATGGCGTTGCTTGGACAGATGTCGAAGATTTTATCTTTTTTTGCACGAGTTTTGACGGCAGGGCATAGGATGAAGGAGGGAGGCGGTAGCATGACGTTTTGCGAGCTTAAGCAAAAGGATGTCATCAATATTTGCGACGGGCGGCGGCTGGGCAAGCCGATTGACCTGGCGCTGAACGATTCGGCGTGTGTTTCGGCCCTGATTGTGCCGGGACCGAGCAGTTTCCTGGGCTGCTTTAAGCCCGACCGCGAAGGGCTTTCCATTCCATGGGAGCATATCCGGCGCATCGGAGACGATGTTATATTGGTAGAATTGGATGCGAACTTCGGACAGTAGTGGAAAAAGTCCGGTTTTTCTTAACAATTTTTCGGATAGGGCTAGACGAAACGTTATTTTACGTGTATAATATTAACGTATGAGGTGAACAAGCGGATGAAATGCGTCTTTTGCAGCTGCATGCAAAGCAGGGTGGTTGATTCGCGGCAGAGCGAGGATGGGTTGACCATCCGCCGCCGGCGCGAATGCGAAAAGTGCGGCCGCAGGTTTACGACCTATGAGCGCATCGACATGATCCCACTCATGGTCGTAAAAAAAGACCAGACGCGCGAGGCGTTTCAGGCGGACAAGCTGCGCCACGGCATCATCAAGGCCTGTGAAAAGCGCCCGGTGCCCCTGAGTGATATTGACGACCTTGTGCGCGAGGTGGAGCGCCGCGCCTATTCCCAGGGCGAGGCGGAGATCACCAGCCAGGCCATCGGCGAAATGGTGATGGAAGGGCTGAAAAAGCTCGATGAAGTCGCCTATGTACGCTTTGCCTCGGTTTACCGCCAGTTCCGCGACATACAGACGTTCATGGACGAGCTGAACAAGCTCCTCCGGGACGGAGAAGGGTAGCCCCGGCGTCTTTTGCCGGTTGACATACCAAGTACAAGAAAGAAAGAGGATACGCGCATGGCAAACGAACTTATTTTGGCCGTTGACGACGAAGCTCACATCCTTGAACTGCTCTCGTTCAATCTCGAAGCGGGTGGATACAGGGTCGTGACCGCGGCGACGGGCGAAGACGCGCTGGTGGTCTGTGCGCACGAGCGTCCCGCGATGGTGCTGCTGGATATCATGCTTCCGGGCATCGACGGCATGGAGGTATGCCGGCGGCTCAAGAGCGCTCCTACGACCGCAGATATCCCGATCATCATGCTCACCGCCAAGGGCGATGAGGTGGACAAGATCCTCGGCCTTGAGCTGGGCGCGGACGACTATATCACCAAGCCGTTCTCCGTGCGTGAGTTGATTGCCCGCGTCAAAGCGCTTTTGCGCCGCGCCGCGCCGCAGAACGAGGAGGAAGGCATCCTCCATGTCGGCGGCCTGACCATTGACGTCGGCAATTATGAGGCCTTCCGAAACGGTGAAAAGCTCTCGCTCACGCTGAAGGAATTCGAGCTGCTCAAGCTGCTCGTGCTTTCCCGTGGCAAGGTGCTTACCAGAGACTTCCTTCTGGATCGCATCTGGGGCTATGAGTTCTATGGCGAAACCCGCACGGTTGACGTACACATCCGCCACATCCGCCAGAAACTTGGCGACGACGCGCACTATATCGAGACCATCCGCGGCGTCGGCTATAAGTTTAACGATAGGCAGGAGAATCGTCTGTGAGCTCCCGGGTCGCTTTTAAGGCGGCCCTTCTTGCACTTGCTCTTATGCTGGCGCTGCTGGGTGTGAGCGCCTATTCGCTCTCGGTCGACCGCAATGCAGAACTGACCGAGAGCATTGCCTTTGGTTGTTCAGTCGCCGCCGAGCTGCTGGAAAGCGCCGATGGCGACGAACAGCGCGTGGCTATTTTGGAAACGCTGCCTCAAAACGCAGAGGCGGATATCGCCTATTTTGACGCGGAGGGCGCGGCGCTGTATAGTAGCGACGGGGGCGTAAGGGAATTGTCCTCTCAGGAAAAAGCCCTGCTTGCGGATGCGCAGGGGGGAGAGGCTGTTCGATATAGGGGCGAGGACGCGGGCGACGGGGGGACGCTGTGCGTAATATATGCCTTTTCCAACGGCGCGAGCATTCGCGTGTCGCGCGTTGGCGTAACGGCGTTCACGGTGTTTACGGAACGCCTGCTTATTTATGCCATGATCGTGGCCGGCGTTTGTATAATCGTGTTTGCGCTGGCGTATGTGTACGATGCGCGTCGCCGTTCCATCGTCCATCAGGTCATTGATGTGTTGACCGATTTTTCCGAGGGCCGCTACGACGCCCGCGTGCATACGCAGCAGAGCGATTTGCGCGAGGAGGTCGATCAGCTCAATGGCATTATTGAGCAAATTGAGCAGCGCGTGTTCCGCCAGCGCAGCCGCGACCACGCCATTTCCGTAATCATGAACCAGATGCAAAGCGGCATCATCGTCGTTGACGCCAAATTGCATATTCTGTTGGCCACGCCCGTGGCGCGCAAGCTGCTGGGTGTTGCGCCCAATTCTGAAGGCGTCGCGATTGCGGAAGCTTCCAAGGACGTCAATCTCGATAGTGTGTTTGCCGAGGCAATGCGCCGCGAAGGCGTTTATACCAACGAAGTCGCCGCCCGCACGGCTGTGGGCCGCGGTCACCGGCCCCTGCGGCTGTATGTGTCGCCCATGCGGCAGGACGGCAAGGTTGTCGGCGCGATGGCCATGGTTGAGGATATCACTGAATTGCGCCGTCTGGAGCAGGTGCGCACAGACTTTGTCGCCAATGTTTCCCACGAATTGAAAACGCCGCTCACCTCCATCAAGGGCTTTGTGGAAACGCTTTTGGACGGGGCGATCAACAACCCGCCCATGGCGGAAAAATTCCTCAAAATCATCATGTTGGAGGCCGAGCGCCTTACGCGGCTGATCAACGACATACTTTCCATCAGCAAGCTGGAAAGCGGTATGACTGAAACGGCCACCGAGCGCATACAGCTCGACAAAATGGCTTTTGAGGTTGCGGATATGCTGCGCATCCATGCCGAGGAAAAGCAGGTTACCATCAACGCGCACCGCAACAAAAAGCCAGTCTATATCCTCGGCAACCCCGATCATGTGGAGCAAATGCTCATCAATTTGATCGAGAACGCCATTAAGTATAACAAGCCCGGCGGTTCTGTGACGGTGCATGTATTCGGCAACGAGCGCGAGGCCAACGTCACCATTTCCGATACGGGCATCGGCATTGCCGAAGAGCACCTGCCGCGCCTGTTCGAGCGCTTTTACCGCGTGGACAAGGGGCGTTCCCGCTCCATGGGCGGCACGGGATTGGGACTGGCGATCGTCAAGCATATCGTGCGCGGCTTGAATGGCGAAATCGAGGTGCATTCCAAGCTCGGCGAGGGCACGGAATTCCTCGTAACGCTGCCCATTGCTCCGCCGCCGTCTGAGAAGCATGAAGAGGGCGAAGAACCCGACGAAGTTGTGGACATTACCGACGAGGAGCGCGATCAGGAGCAGCGCGAGCGCGACGAAAGCCGCCGCCGCGTCAACCGGCCCGCATCGCAGGCTGGCGATGCGGATGGCGCGCCGGCCGGGGAATAAAGCTGGGGGCGTAGAAATGCAATATCGTTCGTTTCCGAAAGGCGGCCCGCAGGCCAGCGCGTTGGGAATGGGCTGTATGCGCCTTCCCGAAAAGGACGGCGCTGTAGACCGTCCCGCCGCGATTTCCCTGATTCGCCGTGCCATTGATGGCGGCGTAACCTATATTGATACCGCATATGGCTATCACGGCGGCCAAAGCGAGCGCATCGTTGGCGAAGCGCTTCTGGATGGCTATCGAGAGCGCGTGCTTTTGGCCACCAAGCTGCCCGTATGGCTGGTGGAAAAACCGGAAGATATGGAAAGGCTGTTCTCTGAGCAGCTCGAAAAGCTCAGGACGGACCATGTGGACGTATACCTTTTGCATGCGCTGGATCAAGAGCGCTTTGCGAAAGTGTGCGAATTGGGCGCGCTTGATTTTCTGGATCGCGTCAAGGCTGAGGGCCGCGCCCGCATGGTAGGTTTTTCCTTTCATGACGAGGCGGACGTGTTCCGGAATATCCTTTCCGCCTATGATTGGGATGTCTGCCAGGTGCAGATGAACCTGCTCGACGAGCACCGGCAGGCGACGATGGAAGGTGTGCGCCTTGCCGGAGAACGCGGCGTCGGCGTCATTGTGATGGAACCCCTGCGCGGCGGCGCGCTGACCAAGACCGCGCCCCGGCAAATCGACGCCCTCTATGAAGCCTGCGTCCCTGGCCGCAGCCGCGCCGATTGGGCTTTCCGTTATCTGCTTGACCGCCCGGAGGTTACGGTCGTCCTTTCGGGAATGTCCACGCCGGAGCAGGTGGATGAAAACCTGCGCATTTTCGATACGGCGGGTGTTGGTTGCCTGACGGCTGCGGAGCGCGAAACGCTCGCGCGCGTGCGCGCCGCCTACGAGGAACGCATACCCATTGGCTGCACAGGTTGCGGCTACTGCCAGCCCTGCCCGCAGGGTGTGAAAATCCCGGAAATTTTCAGGGCATACGACCGGGCGGCTATGTTCGACGATGCCGCTTCCTTCCGCGCCTTTTATGCCAAGGAGCCGCGGCCGGCATGTGCCGGATGCCAGGCATGCGAAGCGGCCTGTCCGCAACATTTTGCAATGCCCATTCACGAGCGCATACAGGCAATCGAGGCCGAAATGCGCGCCTGAAAATGTCAAAGACCGCCGGTCGCATTCCGGCGGTCTTTCTGTAACATTATGATTCTGCGGCAGCGCTTTCCTGCGCGGTCATGATCTCGCGCGCTTTGCGCAGGATTTCCCGATCCTGTTCGTGCGTCAGCAGGCGCACAGCCACGTCAAAGGGGTAGTAATCGCCGTCCAGGAACCCCTGTTCAAAGGCGATGCGGTAGCGTCGGCTGCCGGCGCGCATGAGGTACCACTGGATGCGGTTGGAAACCTCTTTGCGCCGCGATTGCGAGTAAAAATCGTAGCTGGTGCGGCCTACCGGGGCGATGATTTCGGCCTGAATTCCGGCTTCGGCTTCGACGCGATAGAGCGCGACTTCGCGCGCGTTGCGGCGGTCGCGGATGACGCCTTTGGGCATGATCCACTCGCCTTTGTCGTTCTTTAACAAAAACACGTCGTCGCCCGCAAAGACGACGCCGCCTGCGCAGTTGCGAATGTGTTCAGCCATGCGCTGTTCACCTCCCGTGCGGCTACAATTATACCACATAACCTGTTTTTCTTCAAGACTTCATCGGAGGCGGAAACTTATGGATAATTTGAAAACCCTGCAAGCCTGGGTACGCGAAAGCAGCCGCATCGTCTTTTTTGGAGGCGCGGGCGTATCCACCGAGAGCGGCATTCCGGATTTCCGCGGCGTGGACGGCCTTTACCGTCAGAAATACGCCTATCCGCCGGAAACTATCCTCAGTTCTGAATTCTTTTACAGCCATACAGAAGAGTTTTACCGCTTTTACCGCGAAAAGATGCTCGTCACCGGCGCCCGCCCCAATGCTGCGCACGAAAAACTGGCCCAGTGGGAACGGGAGGGCAAGCTGCTAGCGGTGGTCACGCAGAATATCGATGGTTTGCACCAGAAGGCCGGTTCGCAAAAGGTATATGAGCTGCATGGAACAATCTATAAAAATCACTGTATACGCTGTGGAAAAGCCTATGATGTCGAATACGTGCAGGACTGCGAAGGTGTGCCGCGCTGCGAATGCGGCGGCGTAATAAAGCCGGACGTGGTGCTTTACGGCGAGTCGCTTGACAATGCCGTGATCGAAGGCGCTCTTGCGGCCATTGCCGCGGCTGACCTGTTGATTATAGGCGGCACGTCGCTGACAGTCTACCCGGCGGCCGGGCTGATTGACGCCTATGGCGGCAAGCGCCTGGCTCTGGTCAACAAGACCGCAACCGGGCGGGACAACCGGGCCAACCTGATCCTCCGCAAACCGATCGGAGAGGTGTTTACTGCGTTGTAAGGCAAGTGGGGAACGCGAGGGAGCCAAAGAAAGCGGGCCGCGAATGTGCGCGAAGGATCCTGAAAATTTTTCGATTTCCCCTCTCCGTCGCTTGCCATGGAGTTTTGCATCAGGGTTCTACGCCTTCGAGCCAGTCGCGCATCAGGGACATTTGCGGCGCCTGCGCCATCCAGATATTCTGGGCGATAAAGCCGGCCTCCCGAAGGCTCACCGCCTGCTGATCAGCCACGATTACGTGATCCAGCAATGGAACGCCCAGCGGCTGGAGCGCTGAGATCAGCTTCAGCGTGCAGGCGATATCGGCGCGTGAAGGGCGCAATGTGTTGTTGGGATGGTTGTGACTGATGACGATGGCGCGCGCATGGGTGCGCACGGCTTCGCTGAGCACATGGCGCACATAGAACGGCGCGCTGTCTGTCGTGCCGCGCTGCAAAAACACGCAGGAAAGCAGGCGGCCCGAGCGGTCGAGCGAGAGCATGTAAAAGTGTTCAAACATGCGGCCGAGGAACAGGGGTTTGAGATACTCGCCGGCCTTGAGAAACGTATTCAGGCGCGGCGAACGGCCGAACGACTCAATTTGCATAAAGCGCGTAATGCCTGGAATCAGGCTCAGCAAAAGCGCGTCGGAGCGATGCATGCCCATGTCTTCCAGAAGGAAAGCGCCGGATTCGAAGATGGAAGCGGGGGCAATGAAGCGGCGCTGGAAGCGGCCAATCCATTCCGAACCCGTGCCGGGATGAAGGGTCTCGAGCAGCTCCTGCGTGGCCGCGAATACGCGCCGCACGCGCTCCTTAGAGGCGTTCACGCGCCGCCGGGCAGCGCGCCCGCCTCCGCGAGAGCACGGCGGACGACCTCCGCCACAGTCACGGGCCGGTCGATGTAATAGCCTTGCATTTCATCATCGTATCCCAGCAGGCAGGCGCCGTCGATGCGCACGCCTTCCTCGCAGAACACCAAGTCGAGCGACAGCGGCGCGTCCAGGTCGTACAGGTCGGCGACATATTCGCGTTCGGAAAGGGCTTCACAGTCCTCGCTCGCGTCTAAAAACGCGCGCAGATGGGTCATTTCCTGTTCGGTGAGCTTCAGGAACATGCGGAATCCTCCTTTCGAGGAAAAGCGTTGCGTGGGGTCGTAAAGCGCCGGGCGATCAGCGTTCTCGTTCAGAGCCGATGTAGATCGTCTCCCCGTACCCGGTCAGGGCCGGGAGATTGTCACGGATGGCGCGCGGAAAGAGGTTGCGGTGGCGCAGCTCGTTTGCGTCTACCCATTCCGTACCCACCTGAAAGTTGTCCTGCCCAGTGGGGGCGAGGGCGCGCTCGCCCTCCAGGCGGCAGAGAAAGATAAAGTAGACCTTGTGGCTCATACCGCCTTCGCGGTTTTCGCAAACGCGCTCATAAATTCCCGACAGACGTTGCAGGGCGACGCGGTAACCGGTTTCCTCCAGCAGTTCGCGCCGGACAGCTTCCAGAAGCGTTTCGCCCTCCCGCTGGCCGCCGCCGGGCAGGGCATAGTATTCCCCAAAGCGGGAAACGCAGCGGTTGACCAGTATTTTGCCCTCATGCAGCACGATCGCCTTCGCAGAATTGCGTACAGGCATTGCGTCCCTCCACAGAATGGTTATTGGTGATATTATACATCCCCGCGGCGCAAAAGGCAAGTGAGCGGGAAGGGGCTTTCATTTGTTGTGGAAAACCTTGCAAAAAGCTTAGAGGCAGGCTGCGAAATGTTAAGGTATATTAAGGTTCTGCAAACTTCATGCGCTTTCGTTGATTCTTCAAGGGGTTGCTGTTAGAATGGATATAGTTGAGTAGAAGTGGATACTCAATGGAAATCTGCGATCTTAATGCGTTGGGAGGATTCTTATGGCAGTTGCGGTAATTATGCCCCGGCAGGGAAACACCGTTGAGAGCTGTATCATCACCAAGTGGGCCAAGCAGAAGGGCGACGCGGTGAAGGTTGGCGACATTTTGTTCTCCTATGAGACCGATAAGGCCGCTTTCGATGAGGAAGCGAAGGTAGAGGGCACCTTGCTGGATGTGTTCTTCCAGGAAGGCGACGATGTGCCCTGCCTGACGAACGTATGCGTCATCGGCGCGCCGGGCGAGAGCACGGCGGAATTCAACCCCAACAACGCCGCGCCCGCCGCCGAGGAAAAGAAGGAAGAAGCGCCCGCGCCGGTTGCCGCGCCCGCGCCCGAGGCTGTCGCCGCGGAAGTTGCCGAACCGGCGGTCATCGTCGGCGAGATGAAGATTTCTCCCCGCGCCAAGGCTTTGGCCGAGCGCACTGGTGCCGACCTGTCTTTTGTGCGCCCCACCGGCCCGGATGGCCGCGTGATTGAGCGCGATGTGCAGGCGCTTCTGGACGCGGGTCATGTGGTCAGCGCCGCCGCGCGCGCCGCGTATGCCGGCGGCGTCGAGGGCACAGGCCTTGGCGGTCGCGTGACGCTTGCGGACCTGGCCGCGAAACCGGCTGAGGCTGCCGCCGCGCCCGCCGCTGCCGCCGTGGAAATCGGCGTGCCCAACGACGACAGCTATACCGAGCCGATGCCCAACATCCGCAAGGTCATCGCCCGCACTATGCACTCCTCGCTGGCTACCATGGCGCAGCTTACCCATAATATCACCTTTGACTGCACCGAGATTCAGTCCCTGCGCAAGCTCTTCAAGGAAAAGGGCGAGGAAATGGGCATGAACAAGGTGTCCCTCAACGATATCGTCATGTACGCCGTGGCCCGCACGCTGATGATGCCCGAACATCGCGCGCTCAACGCCAACCTCATCGACGATGGCAAGACCATGAAGTACTATAACTGCGTCAACCTCGGCATGGCTTGCGATACCGACCGTGGTCTGATGGTGCCGACCATCTTCGGCGCGGACAAGATGAGTCTCAAGCAGCTTTCCGATACTGCCAAGAAGCTGGCCAAAGAGTGCCGCGAGGGCCACATCAACCCGGACTATCTCCAGGGCGGTTCCTTCACGGTTTCCAACGTCGGCGCTTATGGCATCGAGAGCTTCACGCCTGTCATCAACCCGCCGCAGACGGGTATCCTTGGCGTGTGCGGCATTACCACCCGCGTGCGCGAGGTGAATGGCCAGATTCAGGCCTACCCGGCCATGGGCCTTTCGCTGACCTACGACCACAGGGCGCTGGACGGCAGCCCCGCCTCCCGCTTCCTGAAAGACCTCAAGTACAACCTGGAAAACTTCACCCTGCTTCTGGCACGGGGCTGATAAACGGAGGGACAACCTATGTATGATCTGATTATTATCGGCGGCGGCCCGGCCGGTTATAACGCCGCGGAGCGTGCCGGGCATGCTGGTCTCAAGGTCTGCCTGTTTGAAAAGCGCGCGCTGGGCGGCGTCTGCCTGAACGAGGGCTGCATTCCCTCCAAGGCGCTTTTGAATTCCGCCAAGATCTATGAGCACGCGCTGGCCGGCGCCAAATACGGCGTGAAGGTCGAAGGCGCGCAGCTTGACCAGCAGGCCGTCGTCGCCCGTCGCGGCAAGGTCGTGCGCATGCTGGTAAGCGGCGTGGGCGCAAAGATGAAGAACGCCGGCGTCACGGTCGTCAAGGAAATGGCCGTCATCAAGGGCCGCGTGCCGGGCGGCTTTGCCGTTACCGCCGGCGGCCAGGATTATGAGGCTGCCAAGCTGCTCATCTGCGCCGGTTCCGAGGCGGTTGTGCCGCCCATTCCCGGCGTAAAGGAAAACCTGGGCGATTTCGTGCTCACCAACCGCGAGGTGCTGGAGCTGCAGGAAGTTCCCAAGGAGTTCGTCATCATCGGCGGCGGCGTCATCGGCCTGGAAATGGCCGCCTACTACTGCGTGGCTGGTTCCCACGTCACCGTCGTGGAAATGCTCGACCACATCGCCGGTCCCACCGACCGCGAGCTTTCCACCATGCTTCAGAAGGAATACGCCAAGAAGGGCGTGGATTTCAAGCTCTCCACCAAGTGCCTGGCTGTGGAAAAGGGCAAGGTGGTCTGCGAGGCGGACGGAAAGCAGTTTGACGTCCCGGCGGACAAGGTGCTGCTCTCTATTGGCCGCCGTGCCAACACCAAGGACATGGGCCTGGAGAACATCGGCGTAGAGATGAACCGCGGCGTGATCCTCGTGGACGAGCAGGGCCGCACCAATGTCGAAGGCGTTTATGCAGCGGGCGACTGCATCGGAAAGGTAATGCTGGCGCACACCGCCTACCGCGAGGGCGAGGTGGCGATCAACACAATCCTCGGCAAAAAGGATAAAATGCGCTACAACGCCAATCCCTCGGTCATTTATACGCACCCCGAGGTCGCCAGCGTTGGCATGACCGAAGAAGAAGCCAAGGCGCAGGGCGTGGACTATGAGGTCAAGAAGCTCTCCATGCGCTATGCCGGCCGCTTCGTCGCGGAAAACGAGGGCGAGGATGGCATCTGCAAGATCCTCGTTGGCAAGGAGCACCACAATATCCTCGGCGTGCACATGCTGGGCAATTCCTCCTCGGAGGCCATTTGGGGCGCGGCGCTGATGATTGAGCAGGAGCTGCGCGTCAAGGACGTCAAGGAGATTATTTTCCCGCATCCCACGGTCAGCGAGATTATCCGCGAAACCATCTGGGAGTTTAAGGACTAGTTTTTCCCGGGCGCGGGCGGCAACTCGTTCGCGTCCGAAGCATGGATATTCAGCCGCGACAGCTATTTTTAGAAGGAGCGTGTTTTTACCATGTCCAAGCAACTGTTTGTCGACCCGAACGAGATCCGCAAGCCCGGTCAGGTCACCTTTGAGCCCATTCCCTGCAACCAGTATCAGAAAAAGGTCAAGGATGAGCTCGGCAACTTCACCAAGGAAGAATTCCTCAACATCTACCGCGATATGCTGGTGCTGCGCGAGTTTGAAACGATGATTCAGACCATCAAGACCACCAGCGAGTACCGCGGCGTTTCCTACACCCATCCCGGCCCGGCCCATCTTGGCATCGGCCAGGAGGCGGCGGCCGTTGGCGAGGCATTCCATCTGGACGTCAACGACTTCATCTTCGGCTCCCACCGCGCGCACTGCGATATCCTCGCCAAGGGCCTGTCCGCCATCGAGAAACTCTCCGATGACGAATTGATGGACATTATGAAGAATTTCCTCGGCGGCAAGACGCTCTCCGTGGTGGAAAAGGGTGAGCATGCCTCCGTCAAGGATTTGGCCATTGATTTCCTGCTCTATGGCGCAATGAGCGAGATCTTCGCCCGCGAGACCGGCTTCAACCGCGGCTTGGGCGGCTCCATGCACACCTTCTTTACGCCCTTTGGCATCTATCCCAACAATGCCATCGTCGGCGGCAGCGGCACCATCGCCATGGGCGCGGCGCTTTATAAGCGCGTCAACCGCAAGCCGGGCATCGTCGTGGCCAATATCGGCGACGGTTCCCTCGGACGTGGCCCGGTGCTCGAGGCCCTGAATATGTCCGGCATGGGCCAGCTCAACACGCTCTGGGAGGACGACATGAAGGGCGGCCTGCCGGTGCTGTTCAACATCTTCAACAATCAGTACGGCATGGGCGGCCAGACCAGCGGCGAAACCATGGCCTACGACATCCTGGCACGCATGGGCGCTGGCTTCAACCCCAACCAGATGCATGCCGAGCGTGTGGACGGCTTCAACCCGCTGGCCGTCATCGAGGCGTACAGCCGCAAGAAGAAGATTTTGCTCGAGGGTAAGGGCCCGGTGCTGCTGGATGTGGTTACCTACCGCTTCTCCGGCCACAGCCCGTCGGACAGCTCTTCCTACCGCACCAAGGAAGAAATCGCTGCCTGGGAGGCGCAGGACCCGATTATCGAGTACCGCAAGCAGCTCATCGAGGCCGGCCTGGCCACCGAGGAAGACTGCGACGCCATCATCAAGACGGTGGACGACGCCATCTTCCGCAACTTCAAGCTCGCCATCAACGATGAGATTTCTCCGCGCATGGACCTTACCAAGAACCCGGACGAGATCGCGGACATGATGTTCACCAATGGCCACGTGGAGTCCTTCTCCGATGCCAAGCCCGAGGTCAATATGCCCATGGAGGAGAACCCGCGCGTGCAGGCCATCGCCCGCAAGGAGCGCTGGGGCTTCGACGCCAACGGCAAGCCCGTTTCCAAGAACAAGGTCTATCAGCTCCGCGACGGTCTGTTTGAGGCCATCATCGACCGCTTCTATAAGGATGCCTCGCTCATCAGCTACGGCGAGGACGTGCGCGACTGGGGCGGCGCGTTTGCCGTGTACCGTGGATTGACCGAGGCGCTGCCGTATCACCGCCTGTTCAACTCCCCGATTTCCGAAAGCGCCATCGTCGGTTCCGCTGTCGGTTATGCCATGGCGGGCGGCCGCGCGCTGGTGGAACTCATGTACTGCGACTTCCTCGCCTGCGCCGGCGACGAGGTGTTCAACCAGATGGCCAAGTGGCAGGCCATGTCCGCCGACATCATCAAGATGCCCGTGGTTCTGCGCGTGTCGGTTGGCTCCAAGTATGGCGCGCAGCACTCTCAGGATTGGTCGGCGCTGGCCGCCCATATCCCGGGCCTGAAGCTGGCCTTCCCGGCCACGCCTTATGACGCCAAGGGCCTGATGGCCTCCGCCCTGGTGGGCACCGACCCGGTGGTGTTCTTCGAGTCCCAGCGCATCTACGATGTGGGCGAGCAGTTCCACGAGGGCGGCGTGCCCAAGGATTACTACGAGATCCCCTTCGGCAAGGCCGATATCAAGCGCAAGGGCAAGGATATCACCATCCTCACCTTCGGCGCGGTGCTCTATCGTGCCCTCAAGGCCGCTGACGAGCTCAAGGAGAAGTACGGCATGGAGGCCGAGGTCATCGACGCGCGCACGCTGGTGCCGTTTGACTACGACACGGTGATCGAGTCTGTGAAGAAGACCGGCCGCATCGTCATCGTCACCGATGCCTGCGAGCGCGGCTCCTTCGCTTCCGAGGTCGCCCGTCAGATTACCGAAATGGCCTTTGACGAGTTGGATGCCCCGCCGGTCGTGGTGGCTTCCAAGAACTGGATTACCCCCGCGCACGAGCTGGAGGAAGCATTCTTCCCGCAGCCCGCATGGATTCTGGACGCCATCGACGCCAAGATCGTGCCCCTCAAGGGTCATGTGCGCACCACGAACCAGACCTTGGGCGAGAAGCTCAAGAACGAGCGCAAGGGCGTGTAAAAACGCTTTATCCCGAAAACGGGGACGGGCAACTTTTGCCCGCCCCCATTTCCCATCTAAAGGGGGAGAGGTATGCTTTATTGTGAACGCTGCAACCGCCTGACCGAAAGCGAACGCTGCCCGGGCTGTGAAAGCTCGATCCATCTGCGCGCGCCGCAGGCGGACGACCCGGTGCTGTTGTGCACGGTGCGCTATATTTTGGCAACGATGATCGAGCCGCTTCTGGAGGAGGAGAAGATTCCCCATTCCAAGGTGGTGCTGGGCAGCAGCGCCCTGCTGGGCGGTGGTTCGCTTTTGGAAAACTACTCTTTTTATACGCCTTACGACGCCTATATGGGTGCTGTAGAAATGCTTACGGGCATCTTTGCCGAGGATGATGAGGTGCGCCTTGCCTTGCGCGAGGCAGCGGGCCTGAAGGAAACATGACGGAGAACCGTTTCTTTGCATGAATACTGGGTTTGCGTCGCCCGACAGAACCGGGCGGCGCTGCGCGCTTTTTTGCGCCCGAAGCGCACATGCGATGGCTTTGCTCCAATGAGGAATCTATCGTAGAGGAATTCCTGCGCGTGTGCTGCGATACTTCCGGCCAACGGTAAGACACGGTTTGACCATTCGATGCGCCGTCGACCGGCATGGCTCAAGCCGGAAGCTTGAGCCATATGGCAGCGTCAAACGCCTGGAAAAAATGGGGGAGCGAGCCGTTACCGTGGCGCGCGTATAGCCAGCGGAATTTTCCTGCCATGTTTGCGCGTTTTTCATCTACGCAATGGAAAGATACTGGAAATTGACGAATATCGGGGAGATGATGGCCGCGCCGGGGCATGGCGGCGCACGCTGCGCCTGGGCAAGCCAGTTCGGGAGGAAGAAGCATGAAAACATGGATGGAAGCGTTCATAAGGCGCATGCGCCAGGCATTTGGCGACCGCCTGGCATTTGTTGGTTTGCAGGGCAGCCGCGCCCGCGGCGAGGCGACGCCCAAAAGCGATATCGACGTGGTTGTGGTGCTGGACAGGCTTGAGGCGGACGATATAGGCGCTTACCGCGCCGCGCTGGAGGAGCTGCCAGAGCGCGAAAAAATATGCGGCTTCTTCTCCGGGCGGGCGGAATTGGCTGCGTGGGAAAGGAGCGACCTTTTCCAGTTCGTCCACGATACGATTCCCTTTTACGGCGACCTTTCCGCCATCACGCCGCCCCTGAGCCGCGAGGACGCGCGCCGCGCCGCCCTGACGGGCGTTTGCAATATTTATCATGGCTGCGTGCACAACCTGCTCTTTGAGCGCGATGCAGACGTCCTTTACGGCCTTTACAAGACGGCCGGGTTTGCCCTGCGCGCAAAGCACTTCTGGCAGACGGGCGCGTATGTCTCCAAAACAGACGAGCTTGCCGGGATGCTGCCGGAGGGAGAAGCGCGCTTGCTGACGGAGCGTGACGACGTGGAGGCGCTGGTTGCGGACGGCGAGGCTCTCGAGGAGTTTTCCCGAATCCTGTTTGCATGGGCGGGGGAGACGATCCGCGTCCTGGGTGGCGTTAACGCAAATGATACATAAGCGCGCTTGCGCCTTAACCATTCGCGCGCTATACTGACATTGACAACTGAACAGGAACGTCTTCAGGGCAGGGTGCAATTCCCGATTGGCGGTACAGTCCGCAAGCGCGCAGGCGCAGACCCGGTGTAACTCCGGGACCAACAGTATAGTCTGGATGAAAGAAGATGTGTCTTGGCCAGGATGCTTCGCGTGAAAACGATACAGCCTCCGGCACACCAATAAGACACCTGCAAGACGCTCAGTCTTCAGGTGTCTCATTTTACTGTCGGAGGGATATCGCATGAACTTCAAAACCAAGAAAATCGCCATGCTCGGCGTCCTGGCGGCGCTGGCGTACCTGTCCGTGGTGCTGATCAACATTCCTGTGGTGTCGGTGGACTTTCTCAAGTATGAGCCCAAGGATGTCATCATCACTCTGGGCGGCTTCATGTTCGGCCCGGTGTCCGCGGCGCTTTTGAGCGTGGTGGTTTCCTTTCTGGAAATGGTCACCATCAGTTCCACGGGCATTATTGGCTGTGTGATGAATATACTTTCCACATGGGGCTTTGCCTGCGTGGCGACGCTCATCTACAAGCGCGTGCATACCTTGAAAGGCGCGATCATCGGCTTGGCGGCGGGGTGCCTTACGGCCACGGCGTTGATGCTTCTTTGGAATTACCTGATTACGCCGCTCTATATGGGCCTGGCGCGCGAAGCCGTGGTGGAGATGCTTTTGCCCATCTTCCTGCCGTACAACCTGCTCAAGTGCGCCATGAACGCGGCGTTGACCATGTTGATTTATAAGCCGCTGGTCACCGCCTTGCGCCGGGCAAACCTGCTGGAGCCCTCTGGCGCGCAGGCTGCGGGCACGCGCAATATGGGCATCATACTGGTTTCCCTGCTGGTGGTTGCCACCTGCATCCTGTGCGTGCTGGTGCTGCGCGGCGCGATTTGAGGGAAATTTTATACCGGCGGTAGAATGACAAAGGCCGTCTTTTGTGGTATACTGTATGCGGATTACAGGAAAGGGGTTTTCGGCATGTTCGTCGCTTTGCGCAAAGATGATCCACGGGCGTCGCTCCACGCGGAACGCCTTGCCTTGCTATACGCGCATTTGACGAACGGGAATACGCCGGGAGTCCCATGGCTGTATTGATCCAGCCTGGAGTCATCCATCCACCCGTCATTGCGCGACGGGTGGTTTTTTATTTCCCATGGGAGGGGAGAGGACATGGAAATTCGAGGAAAATTCGCCACGGCCATTGCCTACGCAAATGTGATTGAGGATGCCGCCGTGGAACAGATTCGCAGGATGTGCGATTGCGACTTCACCGAAGGCAGCAGGATACGCATCATGCCGGACGTACATGCGGGCAAGGGGTGCACCATCGGCACGACCATGACCATTCGTGATAAAGTGGTGCCCAATGTGGTGGGCGTGGACATCGGCTGCGGTATGTACACCGTCCGCCTGAACGAGCGTCAAATCGACTTTGCCCGCCTGGACGAAGCGGCGCACTTCATTCCCTCCGGCATGCACGTCTGGGAGGGACGCCGGGAGGCCTTTGATCTGGAGGCGCTGCGTTGCTACCGCGATCTGAAGGACACGCGCCGCCTGCAGCGCAGCCTGGGCACGCTGGGCGGCGGCAACCACTTTATTGAGGTGGAGCGCTCCGCAGATGGCACGCTGTATCTGGTCATCCATTCCGGCAGCCGCAATCTGGGCAAGCAGGTGGCGGAGCGCTATCAAAGCCTGGCCGTCCGCTTGGATGAGGGCTGCGACGAATACCTTCAGCGCCGGGACGCGCTGATTGCCGAATACAAGGCGGCCGGCCGCCGCCGGGAGATCCAGGCCGCGCTCAGGCGACTGGAAATGAGCAAAAAGCCGCGCACCCTGCCGGACGACCTCTGTTACGTGTATGGCCGCTATCTGGACGACTACCTTGCCGATGTGGAAATCTGCCAGCGCTTCGCGCGGCGCAACCGCGAATTGATGGCGGAGATCCTGCTGGAAAGGGCCGGCCTGACCGGCGCGGAAGCGTTCCATACCATCCACAATTACATCGACACAGACGAAATGATCCTGCGCAAAGGGGCAATCGCGGCGCACAAGGGCGAAAAAGTGCTGATTCCCATCAATATGCGCGATGGCAGCGTATTAGCCGTAGGGAAGGGCAACCCGGACTGGAACTTTTCCGCCCCGCACGGCGCGGGCAGGCTGATGAGCCGCAGCGCGGCCCGGGAAAATCTGAAGCTGGAGGACTATGAGTGCGTCATGCAGGGCGTCTATACCACATGCGTAAGCCCCGAAACCATTGACGAAGCGCCGATGGCCTACAAGTCCCTTGCGGACATATTGGATGTCATTTGCGAGTGCGTGGATGTAATCGACATCATGAAACCGGTGTACAATTTCAAGGCGTCCGGCTGACGATTGCGGCTGGAGACCGGAAAGGATAAGAAGATGAAGTTTCCCATTGTCAATATGCGAAAGACTGGCCAGAACATATGCATTCTCCGCACAGAGCGCGGCATTTCCGTGCGGGATCTTTCGCGCATGATGGGCTTTTCCACACCCCAGGCCATTTACAAATGGCAGCACGGCAGATCCCTGCCCACAGTGGACAACCTGGTAGCCCTGGCAGCGATCTTCGCAGTGCCCATCGACGCGATTCTGGCAATCGACGCCGCATAGAAAAGGCCGGGAACAAAGCCCCGGCCTCCTTTATTACGCCTCCGGCTGTACCATGCCGGAATTGATATAAAACGCAAGAATGTCCACAATGCGGGCGTTCTTACCGCCGCGTGCCACAATCAGATCGGCATATTCCACATAATTGCGTATGTAACGCTCAAACATGGGCTTGACGGTTTCCAAATACTGGCGGGCTACGCTATCCACATGGCGGGCACGCTCGACAATGTCGCGCTGAACGCGCCGCAGAAGACAGATATCCGGGTCGACCTGAATAAATATCTTGAAATCCAGCAGATCCCGCACCGCCGGGTCGTAGAACACATGGATGCCTTCCAGCAGCGCTACATCAGCGGGATATATCAGCTCATCGGAATCGCAGCGCCGGTGCTGCCTGTAATCATAGCTCTTTTTCGTGATTGGCCTTCCCGCGCGCAGGGCTTCTAAATCCGCGCGAAGCTGGTCGTGCTCAAAGGCCTCCGGCTCGTCGTAGTTGATGCGTTCACGTTGGGAGAAATCCATGTCCGGGTGGTCTTTGTAGTAAGAGTCCTGTTTGAGAAGCACACATGGCTTGCGCAATTTGCGCGCCAGCTCATCAGCAAGCGTAGATTTTCCACTTCCACTCGCGCCGCATATTCCGATGAGTAACATTTACACCCCGCCCTTTCCTGCACTTTATCATATCACAGGCGGGAAGGGATTTCAAGCGGAAAGCGGCGCTTCATCGGGATTGGTGGTCAGTTTTTGGAGCATAAAGGACAGGAATTGCCGGTTGGTCATGGAAGAAAGGGCGTCATCGCCCCGAGCGCGGCGGATGGCTGTGCGCATATTGCGCTCCACGTTTTCCGGCGTAGTGCGAAGCGCCTGCGCGACCTGCGGGTAGAGATTGCGGCGCAGGTTGCAAAGCAGGCGGTTGTCCTTGAGAAGCAGGTAGAGCGATTCTGACAAACAGGCGAATCCAAACATGCGCGGCAGGATTCCGGCGTCGATCAGCCCATAGTGGATGCGCGAGGTAGGAGAAGGCGAAGTTGCTTCCTCGTCGGCGGCGAGCCGCTCCCAAATCATCTTGCGTTTGGAAATGGTGGTTTCCAGAATACATTTGTGCAACTGTTCCATTGGTACAGGTTTGCAAAGGAACATGTCAGCGCCGGTTTCGAGGCTTAAGTGCAAAACTGTATTGCTCGAGAACGCCGTCCACAGAATAAACGCGGTGCGTGGGGAAATGGCACGCAATTTTCTCAAGAGATCCAACCCGTAACAGCTCCGTTGAGCCAGCCCCAGCACGACACAATCCGGTTGCGCGTGGGCGATCTGCTTAACGGCCTGCGATGCGTCGGTGATATAACCGACAACCTCAATGTCGCGCGTTGAGGACAGGTAATGAGCAGTATACTCAAGGTAACTCAGATCAATGTCAATGAGAAACAGTCGGGTCTTCTTCATGTGCGTCCATTCCTTTCGTGAATTTTCTGTTTGCTTCTAATAAGAATCATTAGAGCAACCCATGCGTGAATTATTATAGCCATGATAAGAAAGATAGTCAATAAGAAAAATAGAAAATGACGTGATGATTTGGAAATGAAATTTTGAAAAAATTGCCAACAAGCGTTGCTTTGTTGCCAAAATAATTCTAATAGTATATCTATTCGCCGGTGAGCAACGATGCAAGCGCGTCGGAGAGCGGCTGCATGGCGTTGAGCGCCTCCACAAGCGTATTGCGGTTGTTGCCCACTTCGATGAGGATGGCATATACGCCGATGTGCTGGTTATAGCGGTTGGTTTTTACCAGAACGTCGCGGCAAATGCCCGGCGTCTGCGCGTTGAGCGCGTCGGTGAGGGCGCAGGCGAAAGCATAGTTTTCCTCATAGTGGGGTTTGACCGTAAAGTTTTCTCCCTTGCCGATGAGCATCATCAGTTTGGCATAGTCTACGCCGTTTGCGTGCAGCGTGTTTTCGCCCATGCCCTCCACATAGGCGTCGCGGTGCAGGTCGATATAGAGGTCGAAAGGCTCATCGTAGGACAGGAGCGTTTCTTCAGAACGCACGTAGGCGGTAGACAGGTCGTCCTGCTCATGGTCGGTGGTATCGTGAACGACCTCGCAGCCGCGCGCGCGCAAAAGCGTGGCCAGTTCCTCGCCTACGCGCACTACGCTGTGCTCCTCGTCATCGGTACGCCAGGCCTCCAGGGCCTCATAGGGATCAGCCTCGGTCTGTTCGTATGCCTCATGCGTATGGGTGTGGTAGATGAGTATGCGCGGCGCCTCGATCGCGGGCGCAACGGAAGGACTCTCCCGTGGCGTCAGTTCCAGGGGTGGAACGGTCTGGTCTGTAAGTTCGTTTTCGCCTGTGGTGGGAGCTTGTCCCTCCGTTTCTTCCGGCTCCAGCACGCTGATCTCAATGCCGGAACCGCCCGAGGATGAGGCAGCAAAGACCGCTTGCGCGGTCTCTGCCTTTTCCTCGACGCTCTGTTCAACTAAGCTGCCGCCAGTCTGCGTGGCGCCAGCCCCGGCGTCCTCCCCGGCAAACAGCCTGAATGCCAGCAGGCATACCACCAGCGCCAACACCACCACCGCCACGCCAAGCAGGAGATGGGAGCCCTTGATGACCCGAAAGCGCACCATATCCATTCCTCCTCCGCATAAAAGCACCCCCGGGATTGAAGAAAATACGCAAAACCCGTCAAAGCCCGGCCGGTTCTGGCATATCTACGGCGTTGCGCTTTTGCCTGGGTTCCCGGTGCTATTTCCGGCAAACCAAAACCCGGCGCGAACGCTTCCCGGTTCTGCTCTAAACTATTCTCAGAAGTGGAAGAATATGAAAAAAGCGCCGGAAGGACGGCGCAAAACCACGATGGCGGGCAAAAGCTATTCTGCCTCCAGTGGACGCAAGAACAGGGTGGCGCGATAAACTTCGTTGCGGGAAAATCCGCGCTCACGGGCGGCGGCGGCAGCCTCCTTGAGGCTATCGCCCTCAAACAGGCGATCGGCCATGAAGGCCACGGCGCTGCCAGCGGCGCTTTCAGCCTTTTCCGGAACCGGCAGGGGGGAAAGGTCAGCCACAAGGCAGTATTCGCCCTTTTCAACGTTTGGGTTGGCCTTGAGTTGCGCGAGCACATCTTCCGGCGCGCCGCGCAGCAGCCATTCAAATTTCTTGGAAAGATCGGCGCATACCGCCAACATGCAATCCGGCCACCGCGCGGCAATGCTCTCCACAAGCGCCACCACGCGATGCGGCGATTCGTAAAACACCGCCACGGGAACGCCCGAGGCGCGCACGTCGTCGAGTTTCTCGCCCAGCGCTTTCTTTTCACGGGGTAAAAAGCCGTAAAAGGCGAATTCACGCGCGTCAAACCCCGCCGCCGAAAGCGCCGTTGTCACCGCCGAAGGTCCGCAGACGGGCGTAACCGGTATGCCTGCCTCCCATGCCGCGCGCACCAGCAGGTGCCCGGGGTCGGAAACGGCGGGCGTGCCCGCGTCGCAGGTCAGCGCCACGGTGAGATCTTCCGCCAGCATGCGCGCCACGAGCTGCGGGGCGCGCATATCCTCGTTGTGCCGGTGGCAGGAAACCATGGGCTTTTTAATTTCCATGCGGTTGAGCAGCTTCATGGTCACGCGCGTATCCTCGGCGGCAATGAGGTCGGCGCTTTCAAGCGCCTCGCGCATACGCGGGGTAAGATCGCTTAAATTTCCAATGGGGGTCGCCACCACGAGCAGACGGGCCATGTCAACGCTCCTTTAAGACGTAAATCAGTTCGTTTCGAGCCACAAAGCGCCCTTCAATGGCATATCTGCGTGGGCAATTCGCCTCGAAAGACTGCGAATATTGCCGCTCCATGCCCACCGAACGGCCGGAAAGCGTGCGCGTGGGAAAGGATACGGCTACATGCGCGGCTGGTATGCGCTCGAGCAGGGCATAGCCATCCGCGCCCAGCAGCGGCAAAAGCTTGAACACCAACGCCAGGTCGAAGCGCTCTTGCGGCAGCGCGTCTGTGCGCAGGTCGGCGCCCACGGCGCGGGTGTCCAGGCCGTTCCGCTGCGCAAAGCCATTGACCAGCGCCACCGCCCCCAAATGCGCGTCCATTCCCAATACGCTCATGCCGCGCGCGGCCAGGTAAACGGGGTTCAGCCCGCAGGCCAGGTCGAGCACGCGCGCGGGCCTGCCACAGATGGCGAACAACTGTTCATACAAGGCGTCCGTCTCCGCCAGCGGCAGGCGCTCGCGCGTAGAGGCGTGCAAAGACAATATGCGCGCAAGCGCTTCGTCGCCGTCCTTCGGCCAGCTTGCCAGCAGCTTTTCGGCGCGCTTTGCCTCCTCGCGGCTGAAAAATGCCCCGGCCACGCGGTGCAGTTCCCGCCGTGCGGCGCGGCCGGCCTCTTTCGGCTTTGCGTAGCGCCTACCGGCTTCGGCGTAAGCGCGCTCCACCAGCGCGCCGCAAAGGTAATTATGCTTCTCCATCGCGCAAAAGCTCCATCAGCCGTCCGTAGAAACGCAGGTTGTGCGCCGTCATCAGCCGCAGGGCATAGGGGTCGCCCATTTTGAGCAGATGGTTGAGATAGGCGCGCGAATGGCCGCGGCATAAACAGCAATCGCAGCTTTCATCCACGGGGCGCGCGTCGCGGCAATAGTCGGCGTCCAGCAGATACATGTGGCGGTAAAATGCCCGCCCGGAGCGCACGCCCTCGGGGGTGGCCATGCCCGGCAGGAAGGCGTAAAGGCGGTTGTGGCGCGCCTCGCGCGTGGGAATCACGCAGTCAAATAGGCGGTAACCCATTTCCACGCACTGCACGATTTCCTCGGGCTTGCCCAGTCCCATGGCGTATTTGAGCTTGCCGTCCGGCATGGCGTCAGCGGCCATCTGCAAAACGTCCAGGCGCAGCTTTCCCTCCGCGTCCAGCGGCCAGCCGCCGAAACCGTAGCCGTCAAAGCCAATTTGCTCCAACCGTTCGCCGCACTCGGCGCGCAATTCCCGGTCGCTGCCGCCCTGCACGATGCCCAGCAGCAGCGGGCGCTTTTCGCGCTTCGCGGCCAGGCGGTCAAATTCCGCGCGGCAGCGCGCGCCCCAGCGCACGGTCAATTCCACGCTGCGGCGCTGCGTGTCCGCGTCGTCATCCGGATGGGTACACAGATCCAGCGACATCATGATGTCCGAGCCGAACTGAAACTGCGCGGTGATGCACTTTTCCGGGGTGTAGACCATGCGCTCGCGCCGGTCAGGCCGGAAAATGATTTCATTTTCGCGGATTTCGCCGTAATCGGGGTTCTCCCGGATCAGCGAATAGAGCTGGAAGCCGCCCGAATCGGTGAGGATTGCCCCTCTGTACCCGGAAAAGCCGTGCAGGCCGCCCAGACTCTTGACCAGCCGCGCGCCGGGCTTGGTCATCAGGTGATAGGTGTTCATCTCCAGCCCAAAAAGCCCCGCCGCCTCCACATCGGCAAACGAGGCGGCGCGCACGGCGGCGTAGGTGGCGTCCGGGAAAAAGGCGGGCAGCGGCACGCGCCCGGAGGGGAGGTCAAGGTATTTCATGGCAATTTCTCCACGATGCGCAATGTGGCGCTGCGGGCGCGGGGGTTTTTCTCCAATTCCTCTGCCGCGGCGACGATGGGTTTGCGGGTAATCAGGCGCACCACCGGCTTTTTGCCGCACACGCATACCGGCAGATTCTTGGGGCATGTGCAGGGGTCGGCCAGCGTGCGAAATGTGTTTTTGACGATGCGGTCTTCCAGCGAATGGAAGGCGATCACGCACAGCCGTCCGCCGGGTTTGAGCAGCCCAACGAGCATTTCCAGGGCAGCGCGCAGCGGTTCCAGCTCGTCGTTGACGGCGATGCGCAGGGCCTGAAATACGCGCCGCGCCGGATGAGAACCATCTTTGGCACGCACTTTTTTGGGAATGGCAGCGTCTATGGCGGCAACCAGTTGTAAGGTGGTCGCAATCGGACGGCGGTCGGCGATCACGCGGGCGATCTGCCGCGCCCATTTTTCCTCGCCGTAATCGCGAAAGATGCGCGTAAGTTCGTCCTCAGAGGCATTGTTGACAAGATCGGCAGCCGTGCGGGGCTGGGAAGCGTCCATGCGCATGTCCAGCGGCGCGTCCTCGTGATAAGAAAAGCCGCGCTCACGGCAGTCGAGCTGGAACGAGGAAACGCCCAAGTCGGCAAGTATGCCGTCAAAGTGCGTTTCGCCCACAAGCGTGGCGGCGTCGTGGAAATTGCCGCGTACCGCGCGGAAAGCCGAAGCGTCTGTGCCCGTTTCCCGCAAAAACGATTCCACGCGCGCGCTGGCGGCGGCAATGGCGTCGGCATCCCGGTCGATGCCGGTCACGCGCCCGCCACGGCGGAGCATCTCCAGCGTGTGCCCACCGCCCCCGAGCGTGCAATCCAGATATTCGCCGCCGGGAACGATGCGCAGGCCGTCCATGCACTCCGTCAGGAGCACCGGGAGGTGGTGAAATTCCATTCGCTTTCCCCCTTCAAAAGCGCGCGCGCCGCGCCTACGAGGTACAAAGAACCCGCGACCACGCGCATCCCGCCGGTCGTTTGCAACGCTTCCTCCACCGACGCGGCCGTCGCCGTTTTGCAGCCAAGGGCGGCATAGGTTGCCGCCACCTGTTCCGGCTCGGCGGCGCGCGGCTCGTCCACGCGCGTGGCGATTACCTGCGAAAACAGGGGCGCGAGGATGGCGGCGCAGGCATCAATCTGTTTGTCGCGCATCATGCCGGTAATCAGCGTCATTCGCGTGTCGGGAAAGTGTTCGGAGAGGTAGTCGCGCAGCGTGCGCGCGCCCTGCGGATTGTGCGCGCCGTCCAGCAGCGTATCGCCCAGCCACTCCAACCGCCCCGGCCATTCGGCGTCGCGCAGGCCATCAGCAAGGTTCTGTAATTTCAGGCCCGAGGCGCGCAGGCCGTAGAGGGCCAGCGAAGCGTTGAGCATCTGATGGCGCCCGGGCAGGCGGATGGAAAATTCCCCGAATGGCAAGCGGAAGCGGCTACCATAGGGCGTGATTTCCAGAGGCTCGGGCGGTTCGGCGATGATGATGTCTCCCTTTTCGCGGAAGATATCGAGAATTTCCCCGCTCTGCCGCATGACCACGGCGGGCACGCCCGGCTTGATGATGCCCGCTTTTTCACGGGCGATATCGGTAAGCGTATCGCCAAGCTGGGCCATATGGTCCATGCCGATGGCGGCAATCATGGAAACGGCCGGCATAAGCACGTTGGTGCAGTCCAGCCGCCCGCCCAGGCCGCATTCGACCACCGCCACCTGCACGCCCGCTTCGCGGAAATACCAGAAGGCCAACGCCGTGCCAATCTCGAAGGTGGTGGGGGAAAGGCCTTCCTTTTCCAGCGCCGCGCAGGCGGCCATGATCTTCTTCACGCCGCGCACGAGCGCCGCTTCCGGGATGCACGCGCCGTTTACGCGGATGCGTTCCCGGTAGTTTTCCAGATACGGCGAGGTATACAACCCAGCGGCATAACCGCTTTTGCGCAGGCAGGCGTCGCACATCGCCGCCGTGGAACCCTTGCCATTGGTGCCGGCGATGTGCAGGGAAAGAAAACCCCTTTCGGGGTTTCCAAGGGCCGCGAGCAGGGCGCGGGTATTTTCCAGGCCGTTTTTGTGGCCCGTATAGCGCCGGCTGTGAATCCAGCGTATCGCTTCGTTTGCGTCCATCACAGTTTCGTGGGCGCAAGGCCGACCTTTTTATGCACCTTGCGCATGGTGCGCATGGCAAGCTGCGAGGCGCGCTCGTCGCCGTCTTTCATGACGGCTTCCAGATAGGCCTTGTCCGCGCTGATCTCCTCGTATTTTTTCTGGATTGGCGAAAGCGTTTCAATCACCACGTCGGCCACGGCGTCCTTGAAAGCGCCATAGCCCTTGCCCTCGAAATCAGCGGCAATCTGCTCCATGCTCTGCCCGCCCAGGGCCGACAAAATGCTCATCAGGTTGGAAACGCCCGGCTTGTTCTCCGGGTCGAAACGCACCTCGGCGTCGCAGTCGGTCACGGCGCGGCGCAGCTTTTTGCGGATGACGTCGGCGGGGTCGAGGATGGCGATATAGGTGTCCTCCGGGTCGGATTTGGACATCTTGCGCGTCGGCTCCTGCAGGCTCATCACCCGCGCGCCCACCTTGGGGAAGTAACCGTCCGGCACCACAAACGTATCCGAATACAGGGCGTTGAAGCGCTCGGCAACGTTGCGCGCCAGCTCCAGATGTTGCTTCTGATCCGCGCCGATGGGTACCAGATCCGCCTGGTAGAGCAGTATATCCGCCGCCATCAGCACCGGATAGGCAAACAGGCCGCAGTTGATGTTGTCGGCGTGCTTTTTGGCCTTGTCCTTGAACTGCGTCATGCGTGAAAGCTCGCCCATATAGGTGTAGCAGTCGAGCACCCAGGCCAGCTCCGCGTGCTCATGCACATGGGACTGGAAAAAAATGATATTCTTTTGCGGGTCGAGGCCGCTGGCCAGGAAGATGGCCATCGTGCGCAGGCACGCCTTGCGCAGTTCCGCGGGATTTTGGCGGATGGTGATGGCATGCAGATCGACGATGGAATACAAACAGTCGTATTCATCCTCCAAGAGTTTAAAATTGCGCAGCGCGCCGATATAATTGCCCAATGTCAGGTTGCCGGTGGGCTGAATTCCTGAAAAAATGCGTTTTTTGCCGTCCATAAAAAGCCCCCCATAATGAATCAGAAAGCATATCTGTCAGGGAATATGATATCACGCGGTCAAATTTTCGTCAAGGTTGGCTTGAAAAAATCGCCGGAATCTGCTAGAATGAAAACAATGGCATGATAGGGGGATTGTGGTTTGGCAAAGTACAGGATCGCGCTGGACGCGATGGGCGGCGACAACGCCCCGGTCGCAATCGTTGAGGGCGCAAAGCTGGCGGTTGAAGAATTTCCGGATATCACCGTGCAACTTTACGGCCCGGAGGACGCGCTCCGGCCGCTGATCGAGGGTTCGGAGCGTATCGAAATCGTCCACGCCCCGGAAGTGATCGGTATGCACGATTCGCCCATGCTGGCCGTGCGCCAGAAAACGGAATCGTCGCTGGTCAAAGCGGTGTTGGCTGTGCGTGAAGGCGCGGCGGACGCCGTAGTATCCGCCGGCTCCACGGGCGCGCTGCTGGCCGGGGGCATGCTGCGCATCGGCCGCATCCGCGGCATTGAACGCCCAGCGCTGGCCCCGGTGATCCCCGGGCGCAAAAAGCCCTTTTTGCTCATCGACTGCGGCGCGAATGTGGATTGCCAGCCCCGCTATTTGCAGCAGTTCGGCCTGATGGGGTCGGTTTACATGCAGAGCGTACAGGGTGTGCCGCGCCCGGAAGTCGGCCTTGCCAACATTGGCACGGAGGCTGAAAAGGGGGACAAGCTCACGCGCGAGGCTTATGCGCTCATGTCCGCGCAGTCCGCTTACATCTTCAAGGGCAACGCCGAAGTGCGCGATGTGCCCGCTGGCGATTTTGACGTGGTTGTGGCTGACGGCTTTGTCGGAAACGTCATCCTCAAGTCCATTGAGGGCGTGTCCAGCCTGATTATGGGCATGCTCAAGGATAGCCTGCGTTCCTCGCGCCGTGCCCGGGCGGGCGCTTTGATGATGCGCCCGGCGCTGCGGGGCCTCAAAAACAAGATGGATTACAAAAGCCACGGCGGCGCGCCGCTTCTGGGCGTAAATGGCGCCGTGGTCAAGGCGCACGGAAGTTCCGACGCGCGGGCGATTAAAAACGCCGTGCGCCAGGCGCGCTCCATGCTGGAAGGAAAAGTTGTCGAAAAAATACGGGACGGCCTTGACGGGCTGTCGGCGAAAGAATAGCAAGGAGGAATACACCCATGATTTACGAAAAGGTTGTCGAATACATCACCCAGCAGCTTCCGGTCAAAGCGTCCGATGTGAAGCCCGAAAGCCGCCTCGTCGAGGACTTGGGCGCGGACAGCGCCAATATGATGATGCTGATTATGGATTTGGAGGCCGAGTACGACATGACCGTCGAGGACGATATGCTCAGCCAGATCAAGACCGTGGACGATATCGTCAAATACATCGAAAAGCGGGTTGGATAAGCGGTGGAACGCTTGCAGGAAAAGCTGGGCTATCGCTTCCGCGACCGCACGCTGTTGGCCACGGCGCTGACGCACCCCTCCTTTGGAAGCGACCACCACGTTGCGCACTATCAGCGCCTGGAGTTTCTTGGCGACGCGGTGCTGGAACTGGTGGTAAGCCAGTACCTTTACCAGTCCCTTCCGGATGTGCCGGAGGGGACGCTCACGCGCATGCGCGCCCATGCCGTGCGCGAGGAGGCGCTGTTTCAGGCCGCCCGGCGCTTGGAGCTGGGGCGGCTGGTGCGCCTGTCCGTGGGCGAGGAGCGCACCGGCGGGCGGGAAAAGCCTTCCATCCTTGCGGACGTGGCCGAGGCTGTGTTCGCGGCGGTGTACCTGGATGGCGGGCTGGAGGCCGCGCGGCGGGTGATCCTCGTTTCGCTGGGGGAGCTTTTGGACATTCGCTCCCTTTCGGATTGCCTGGATGAAAAATCGCGCCTGCAGGAAGCCATGCAAAAGCGGGGCGCCATGCCGCGCTATGTGTTCGTCTCCTGCGAAGGGCCGGCGCACGCGCCCACGTTCCGCTATCAGGTGTTGGAGGGCGATACGCTGCTGGGCGAGGGCACGGGCGCGAGCAAGCAGCTTGCGCAGCAGGCAGCGGCGAAAAACGCATTGCAGAAGTTGGGAGCAGACCATTGCGGCTAAAGAAACTGGTCATCCACGGGTTCAAGTCGTTTGCGGACCGCGTGGAGGTGACATTTGAAAACGGCATCACTGGCGTCGTCGGGCCGAACGGCTGCGGCAAGTCCAATATCGCAGACGCCGTGCGTTGGGTGTTGGGCGAGCAGAGCGCCAAGACGCTTCGCGGCTCCAAAATGGAGGACGTGATTTTTAACGGCACCGAAAAGCGCCGCCGGCTGGCTTTTTGCGAGGTCACGCTGACCTTTGACAACGAAGATAAAGCCCTGCCGGTGGACTTTACCGAGGTGGAAGTCTCCCGCCGCGTCTACCGCAGCGGCGAGGGCGAATACAAACTCAACGGCACCGCCTGCCGTTTGCGCGATATCGTGGATTTGTTCCGCGATACCGGCATTGGCAAGGAGGGCTATTCCTTGATCGGCCAGGGGCGCATCGACGACATCCTTTCGGTTCGCTCTGAGGACCGGCGCAAGGTGTTTGAGGAGGCGGCGGGCATTGTCAAATACAAGGCCCGCAAGCTGGACGCCCAGCGCCGCATGGAAAACACGCGCCAGAATCTCACGCGCGTGGAGGATATCTTATCCGAGTTGGAAACGCGCGTGGAACCGCTCAAGGAGCAGAGTGAGACGGCCCGCGAATACCTGGCGCTGCGCGACGAACTGAAGGTATTGGATATAAACGTGTACCTGGTTCGCACGGAGCGCTATCAGGCGCGCCTTGCCGAGCTGCGCGCGTCGCTCGAGACGCTTTCCGAAGCGGTAGGGCAGGCGGAAGAAGAACTCAAAACCGTCTCCGCGGCGCGCGAGGAAGGGCTTGGCCGCCTGGAAACGCTGGAACACGAGGCGGCGGCACAGCGCGAAGTCGTACAGAAATGGATTCGCGAAGTCGAGGCCCGCGAAGGCGCGGTGCAGGTCATGCGCGAGCGCATCCTTGCCGGCGAACGCGAGCGCGACCGCCTGATTTCCGAGCGGGACGCGGCGCGCGACGGCGGCGGCGGCGTCAAGCGCCATGTGGAAGAACTGCGCGAAAAGATTGAGAAAGAAGCCGGAGAGCTGGAGGCGCTTCAACAAGAGCAGGCCGCACGCGAGGAAGAACTGGCGCGGTTTGAGGCCGAGCTTTCCGCGCTTGAAGCACAGGCCGAGGCGGAAAAAGAGCAGATCATCCAGTCCATGAACCGCCTGGGCGATGTGCGCAATCAGCAGGCGCGTCTGGAAACGCTGCGCACAGCGCTGGAAAACCAGCTTTCCGGCATGGGCGAGGACGAGCAGCGCGCGGACGCGGGCATGCGCTCTTTGGACGAGCAGCTCGCCGCGGCGCAGGAACTTTTGCGCGAGGAGAGCGAACGCAAGGCGCATTTTGAGCGAGAGGTGGCCAATTCCGTCGAGCAGGTGCGCGCCTCCAGCGAACAGAGCCGGCAGCTTTCCGAGCAGGTAAACGCGCGCATGGCCGAACGCCAGCGCGCCGATTCGCGCCTCAAGCTGCTGGTGGAAATGCAGAACGATTACGAGGGCTACCAGCACTCGGTCAAACAGGTGTTGCTCTACGCCCGCAAAAGCGGCGCAAGCGGCGTACACGGCGTGGTGGCGGAGCTGATCGAAGTGCCGGAAAAGCTGGAGCGCGCCATCGACATGGTGCTGGGCGGGGCTTTGCAGAATATCGTCGTCGAGCGCGACGAGGACGCCAAGCGCATGATCGAATACCTGCGCAACAACCGCTTTGGCCGGGCGACGTTTTTGCCGGTCGGCTCGGTGAGGCCGCGCGTTCTCGACGCGCGCGAGCGCGAAGTGCTCAAACTGCCTGGATGCTTGGGTGTGGCTTCGGAGCTGATCCGCTTTGACGAAAAGTACCGCGGCGTGATCGACAACCTGCTCGGCCGCACGGTGGTGGCCGAAAACCTCGAAGCTGGCATCCGCATCCAGCGGGCGGGGCGTTACGCCTTCCGGCTGGTGACGCTGGAGGGCGACGTAATGCATTCCGGCGGTTCCATGACCGGCGGCAGCGTGCAATCGCGGGTGACGAACCTGCTTTCGCGCGGGCGTGAAATTGAACAACTTCGCGCCGCGCTGGCAAAGCTGGACGGCGAAGTGATTGCCGCGCGCAACGAGCTTGTGCGCCAGGAGGCGGAGCGCACCCGCTTAAAGCAGGAGCGCGGCGAGCTTTACGACGAACTGCACCGCCAGGAAGTGGCCTGTGCCCGCGCCGAGGCGCAATTAAAGGCCGTTCAGGATGAACGCGCTTCCCATGAGCAAAGCGCATCCCGCGTGCGCGCCGAGCGCGAGCGCCTGGAAGCACAGCTTGCGGACGTGCAGAATTCACTCGCGGCCATTGAGGAACACCAGCAGACGGCCCAGGAAAACACCGCCGGGCGGCAGGAGCGCGTCAAGGCGTTGATGGAGGATATCTACGTCCGCCGCGAAAAGGGCGAAAAGTTGCGTGCCGAAACGAGCGACGGCCGCGTGCGCCTGGCGACGCGCCAACGCGGCTTGGAAGCTGCCCGCGCCGATCATGAGCGGCTAAGCCGTCAGGCTGAGGACATGGAAAAGCTGTTGGCAGACAGCGAGTCGCAGTTGGAGGTTTGCATGAAATCGCTGGCCGAAAACGCGGCGGTGCTCGAGCGAGACAGCATTGAGTTGTCCACAGGCAAGGCCGAACTAGACCGCGTGCGCGGCCAGTTCAACGAAACCGACAGCCGCCGCACCGAGGCCCAGCGCGAATTGCAGGCGCAGGCCGAGCAAATCGACGCCCTGCGCGCGCGGGTGGACGAACACACCGACAAGCGCCACCGCTGCGAATTGCAGCTTCAGCGTGTGGAGACGGAATTTAAGCAGATCGAGGAGCGCATTTGGGAGGATTATGAGCTGACCTATGCCCTGGCTGAACCCTTCCGGCAGGAGGGTTTCCGCCTGAGCGAGTCCGAAAAGCGCATTTCCGCCATCCGTGCCCGTATTCGTGAGATGGGCGCGGTAAACGTGTCCGCGCTGGATGAATACCGCCAGACTGTGCAGCGCCTGGAGGAGATGACCGCCCAGCGCGACGACTTGCAGCAGGCGGAGCTGGACTTGCAGAACATCGTCGAGGAACTCGAGCGCAAGATGGAAAGCCAGTTCAAGCGGGAATTCGCGGTGCTCAACCAGAATTTCCAGCGCACGTTCGTCAAGCTTTTTGGCGGCGGCCGCGCCGAGCTGACCCTTTCCGACCCCAACGACGCGCTCAACTGCGATATCGACGTGGTGGCCCAGCCGCCGGGCAAGAAATTGCAGCTTTTGACGCTGCTTTCGGGCGGCGAGCGCGCCCTGACCGCCATCGCCATCCTCTTTGCGATGCTGGATCTCAAGCCCACGCCGTTTTGTATCCTCGACGAGATCGAGGCGGCGTTGGACGATGCCAACATAGACAATTACGCCGACTACCTGCGCGCCTATTCCGAAAACACGCAGTTCGTGGTCATTACCCACCGCAAGGGCACCATGGAGCGTTGCAACGCCCTTTATGGCGTGGTGATGGAGGAAAAGGGCGTATCCAAATTGGTATCGGTATCCTTAAATGAAGCAAGCTAGGGGTGAACGCCAATGGGACTGTTTGACCGCATCAAGGCGGGGCTGCAAAAGACCCGCGCCGTGTTCTCCGGCCGCATGGACGAACTGGTGGAGAGCTACAAAAACCTTGACGATGAATTCTTCGAGGACCTGACCGACGTGCTCATCATGGCCGACGTGGGCATGAAGACCACCGAACTGGCCGTGAATCGCCTGCGCGAGAAGTGTAAGGCCGAAAACATCGGCACGCCGGAAAAGGCGCGCGAGGCCCTCAAGGAAATCCTGGTGGACATCATGCGCACCGAGCCGATGCGCCTGGAAAGCCCGATGGTGCTACTCATTATCGGCGTCAACGGCGTGGGCAAAACCACCACCATCGGCAAGCTCGCCACGCGCTTTAAAACCGTGGGCCGCCGCGTCATCATTTGCGCCGCCGACACCTTCCGCGCCGCCGCCGCCGAACAGCTCACCGTGTGGGCGCAACGCGCGGATGTGCCCATCATCAAGCAAAAAGAGGGCGCGGACCCCGCCGCCGTGGTGTTTGACGGCATACAGGCCGCGCGCGGCCGCCATGCGGATATACTGATTGTGGATACGGCAGGACGGTTGCACAACAAGGCGCACCTGATGGAAGAGCTGAAAAAGATCAGCCGTGTGGCCGAACGCGAATACCCCGAGGCCAAGGTCAAGGCGCTGCTCGTCATCGACGCCACCACTGGGCAAAACGGCCTGCAACAAGCCATGCTGTTCAAAGAAGTGGCAAATATCGAGGGCATCGTTCTTACCAAGCTGGACGGCACGGCCAAGGGCGGCATCGCCGTGGCCATTCGCCATGAATTGGGCCTGCCGGTGTACTACATCGGCTTTGGCGAACAGCTGGACGACCTCCAGCCCTTCGATGCCAGGGAATTCGTGGACGCGATTTTTGGCTGACGGCCAGGCTGATAAAAGCACGATGCAGGTGGCTGCCAAGGTGTATAAAGCTGCCGTGCAGGCGCAATGATAAGAAAAAGCCCCGCTTTATAAGGCGGAGAAAACAAAGGCCGCTGGTCAGGGACATACTGTCCACCCCGGCGGCCTTTGTCTGTATGGTCATTGTGCCTTTTGCTAAAACAGCAGCAAATCATGTGCCACCGGGGTGTAAAACATCTCCCGAACGCGCTGAGGGTCGTTGGTCTGGGCCAGAATCCACATCAGCTTTGTTACAGTGGCCTCCAGCGTCATATTGTAGGCTTCGATCACATCATACTTTTCTTTCACCCGTGCGCCCACCTGATATACGCCCAGGTCGCTGCCCTCGAAGGGCACCTGCGTGGTGACTACCAATGTTTTACCCGCCGCGCGCCAGCGCTCAATGGCGGTGAGAAAGTCCTCGTCGCCATAACAGGGCACGCCGCCCACACCGAAACTTTCGATAATCAGCGCGTCGATGCGCGATTCCAGGAATTCAAAAATGTCCGCCGTTGTGCCGGGCACCAGCTTTAAATCAAATACGCGCTCGTTGAGGGCGCGGAAAAAGGTGGGGCGGGGCTGCATCTCCGGCTCATAAAAGTAGCGCAGCACGCGCCCATCCCGCACCGCGGCCAGTTCGGGATAGTCAACGCTCTGGAAGGCGTTCATGCTCTTTGTGCGCATTTTGCGGGCGCGCGTGCCGGCGATTACCCGGCCGTCAAACACCACGCAGACGCCGTGCGAACGCGCGTCCGAGGCATAACAAAAGGCATCCAGAAGGTTCCTGCGGGCGTCGGTATCTTCTGTGTAAATGGATTTTTGCGCACCGGTAAGCACCACGGGCTTGATGGAGCGCTGCACAAGATAACTCAGCGCCGCGGCGGTGTAGGCCAGCGTATCTGTGCCATGGGTGACCACAAAACCATCGAAGCGGCCATAGTTTTCCTCAATGCAGGCGGCGATTTGCAGCCAGTGCTCCGGACGCATGTTTGTCGAGTCCAAATCCAGAAGCTGACAGCTTTCCACATGGCAGAGATCGGAAAGCCCGGGTACGCAGGCCAGAATTTCCCCGGCGCTCAAAAGCGGCGCCAGGCCCTCGCCAGTGGGCTTTGAAGCGATGGTGCCGCCCGTGGCGATCATCAGAATATCCTTCACAAAGCCACCTCCATATTACAGAAAATTCGCCCCAGCGGGGGAAAACTCCTGCTGGTATGTAAAAATTTGCCGTCTTTCCCGGCAAGGGCATTCATTTCTTATATAGAAAAATTCGGTTGACTTGTAAATTTACATCGAACATGTTATACTTGTCGCCAGCGAATATTGATTCTGGGGAGAAGCGCTTTGGTTACCACGGTTTGTCTCAATCCAAGCATTGACCATATGATTTGTGTGGACGGATTTGAATATGGCGGCCTCAACCGCGTACAATCCTCCCGCTACGATGCCGGTGGCAAGGGCCTGAATGTCGCTGTGACGGTTTCGGCATTGGGAGCGGAGGCGGAGTGCGCGGGCTTTATGTTCAAAGAAAGCGCACGCCTGTTTGAAACGCGCCTGCTCAAAAGCGGAACTGCATATGATTTTATCTGGCTGGATGGAAGCGCGCGCACCAACCTCAAGGTGTTCGACCGTTCCCGCGGCGTGGTAACGGAATTTAACGAGTCCGGACGCGGCGTGGGTGCGCTCGACCTGGAGCGCATGACAGAGTTGATCGTCCACCGCTGCGCGCATACGGATTTTGCCGTGCTTTCCGGCTCCATGCCGCCCGGATGCCCGGCGGATTACTATGCGCAGATCATCCGCGCCGTTGCCGGGGGCAAGTGCCGGTGCGTTTTGGACGCGGACGGCGCGTCGCTGCGCGAGGGCATTCAGGCGCGCCCGTGGCTGATCAAGCCCAACCGCGCCGAGCTGGAGGCGCTTACAGGACGCAGGCTTCAGGCCATCCCGGACGTGCGCGACGCGGCACGGGAGATCATTGGCCAGGGCGTGGGCGTGGTGGCGGTTTCCTTGGGCGCGGACGGTGCGGTGATCGCGGATGCGGACGAAGCCTTTTTTGCCCCGCGAATGGAGATTCCCGTGCGTTCGACCGTAGGCGCCGGCGATGCGATGGTGGCCGGGATGGTCTACGGCTTTGCCAATGGCAAGGGTCTGCGGGATGCGTTTGGCATGGGCGTTGCCAGCGCCTCGGCCATGTGCATGACCGAGGGGTCTGAACCGCTCGCGCGCGCCGATTTTACCGCCCTGCTTCAAGCAGTGCGGATAGAAAGGATTTAGAGTTGGCATGAAACACGACGGACACGGCGCAAGGCCGGTCATGAGCACTACCCGCGTGGTGGTATTGGGGTTTGCCTTTGTCATTTTGCTGGGCGCGTTGCTGCTGACGCTTCCCATTTCCTCCTCGACGGGCGTGAGCGTTGGCTTTTTTGACGCGCTGTTTACCTCCACCTCCTGCGTATGCGTCACCGGCCTGGTGGTAGTAGACACGGGAACGGCCTTTTCCACCTTTGGCCATGTGGTCATCATCCTGCTGATCCAGATCGGCGGCTTGGGCTTTATGTCGGTGGCCATGCTCTACTTCATGCTGCTGGGCAAGCGCGTGACGTTGGGCACGCGCTTGGTAATTCAGGAATCGCTCAATGAGGATCGCATCGGCGGTCTGGTGCGCATGATGCGCTGGGTGATTTTCAGCGCCTTGAGCATAGAAGGCATTGGCGCTTTGATTCTGTCTACACGCTTTATTCCCATTTACGGCTTTGGGAAAGGATTGTGGTATGGCGTATTCCATTCCATATCCGCGTTCTGTAATGCCGGTTTTGACCTGATTGGCAATTACCAGAACCTGATGCCCTTTCAGTATGACCCGGTGGTCAATATCACCATTTGCTTGCTGATCATCATCGGCGGCTTGGGCTTTGCCGTTCTGCAGGATATCAAGCACAACCGCTCCTTCCGCAAGCTGCGCCTGCACAGTAAATTGGTGATTACCTTTACGGCCATCCTCCTTTTTGGCGGCACGCTGATCGTGCTGTTGGTGGAGTGGTCCAATCCGGCCACGCTCGGGCCGATGAACTTTTTCCAGAAATTGCAGGCGGCGTTCTTCCAGTCGGTGACGCTGCGCACGGCGGGCTTTAACACCATCGACCAGGCCTCGCTGTTGCCTGCGACGAAGATGATTTCGGTTATCCTTATGTTTATTGGCGCGTCGCCGGCCTCCACCGGTGGCGGTGTCAAGACTTCGACCATGGCGGTGCTTTGTCTCAATGTGCGCATGGTGGCGCGCGGCCGCTCGGAGATCGCCGCGTACCATCGCACCATCAACCGCGATACGATGCAGCGCGCGTTGGCGATTGTGATGATCGGCTTGGCGGTTTTGTTGATCGACATTATGGCGTTGACGCTGCTTGAGCCGCAGGCAAATTTCCTGGATTTGGCCTTTGAATGCGCCTCGGCCCTGGGCACGGTTGGAGTTTCTTCGGTGGGTACAGGCACGCTGGAGCCGGTTTCCAGGATGCTTTTGATACTGGCAATGTATATCGGCCGCGTTGGGCCTTTGACATTGACAATGGCGCTTGGACATAAACAGGCACAGACCAAGGACGCTTTCCGCTATCCTGAGGAACGCGTGCTGGTCGGTTAACGGAGGGAAAAGCAAATGGTAAGAAAGCAATTTGTAGTGGTCGGACTGGGACGATTCGGCGCGACGCTGGCGGCAACGCTGTGCCAAACCGGCGGCGAGGTGTTGGCCATTGATATCAATGCAGAGCGCGTGGAGAATCTGCGCGACTTTGTGACCCACTGCGTGCAAGCCAACGCCATGAACCGCGAAGCGCTCATGCAGCTTGGCGTGCGCGATTTTGACGTGGCGGTGGTCACCATTTCCAGCGACCTGCGCGCCAGCTGTATGACCACGATGCTAATGAAGGAGCTGGGCGTAAACTATGTTGCCGCCCGCGCGCAGGACGAGGTGCATGGCCGCATGCTCACCAAGCTGGGGGCAGACAAGGTAATTTTCCCGGAGCGGGATATGGGCAAGCGCGTCGCGCATAATCTGATGGCTGGCAACATATTGGATTTTATAGAGCTTTCGCCGGATTATTCGATGGTAGAAATCCAGCCGCCGCAGGAGTGGAACGGCAAAACGCTCGCGCAGCTCGATCTGCGTAAGCGGCTGGGTATCAACGTCATCGCCATCCGCCGCGATGGCCACGTCGATCCTTCGCCGATGCCAGGCACGGTGCTTTCCAGCAGCGACCGCATGCTGGTCATGGCCGGCCAGGATATCATCACCAAATTGGGGAACGCATAGCAAGCTGTGCGCGCCCCGAAAGGAGCGCGCATGTCAAAATGCCTGATGCTTGGCGACGCGGGCGGACGCCTGTCGTCGCTTGAGCATTTTCTCAAGCAAAACGGATTTACGGCCGTGCCTGCCCCGGCGGACGCGGAATGGTTTTGTGCCCGCGAGGCCGGGCAGGGCCTTTCTTTGATTGGCGCGGGGGAGGGATGCCTGCGCGCCCTGCTGCTCGCGGAGCGCTACCCCGTAGATCAACTTTTGCTCATCGGCTGTCCGCTGCGGCCGCGCGGCGCTTCCCCGCTGTGGCGGCGCGCCGAACACAATTTGTTTTGCGTGGTTTGCGATCTGCTGGTGGTGCAGCCGCTTGCCGATGCAACGATGCTGCCCCGCGGCGCGGATGTGCTTTTGCGCGGCGTAAATTCGCGCCTACGGCGGCGCGTGGATCTGGGGCGGGATTTTGCCGATCTGTGGACAAATTGTAAACAACCGCTTGCGGACGCTGTTTTGTCGTTTTTGCGGGCCGAAAGCAATACAAAAACGCTTGCGCGCGGGGGCGATTCGTGGTAAGATAACGGACGGGCGAAGTTTTTCGCCAGTCCGTTTTTTACGGGAGGATGTGCGTATATGAAGAATAGGTTTCTGAAATTCGCGGCGCTGCTGGCCGCGCTGTGCCTGGCGCTGACGGGTTGCAACCTCATCGCCGTCGATCCGCTGATGCAGATTGCCGAAGACCGCGCCGCCGTGGAGGATATTTACGACACGGTGCTCGCTGAATACGATGGCGGCACGGTGACGGTGGCCGATATCATCTACGATTTCAATACACAGTGGTCGTACTATTACCAGCTTTTCGCCATGTATTATGGCACGGAGCCGGACGACGCGACGATAACCGCCCTGCGCGACGACTGCGTTGATTTCGCCGTGCAGTGCGTAGCGCAGGAGTTGGAGGCGCAGCGGCGGGGCATTGCCCTGACCGACGAGGAGCTTGCCGAGGTCGAACAGACCGTGCGCGACACGTACGACAGCACCTACGAAAGCTTCCTTGCGCAGATGACGGACGATACCGAGGAAGCGCGCATCGCCCGCACCGAATATGAGCTTTACGCCACCGGCCAGGATTACGACGCCCAGCTCGCTTATCAGACTACGCAGGCGCTGATTGACAAGCTGCGCGAACAGGTCGATTCCGAGGTTGCCGAGCCGACCGAGGAAAGCATTGAGGAGGCGTACAACCAGCACGTCGAGGACGACGAGACGAATTATGCGGATAACCTCTCCAGCTTTGAAACCGCTATGACCAGCGGAACGCTCGTTACCTGGATGCCGGAAGGCTACCGCACGGTTAAGCACATCCTGGTCATTCCCGATTCTTCAGTGCTCGATCCCTATACGGAGAAAAAGACTGAGCTGGACACGCTTACGCAGGAACTGGAAACGCTCAACGAAGAACTGCTTGCCGCTACGGATGACGACGCGACCGCAGACGACGGCACGGCGGCGGACGATGCCTCCGCCTCGGATGCCACGGATTCTGGCGCCGTGTCGGAGACGGATACGGGTACCGCTGATGATACCGTCGCCTCCCTGCAGGCGCAGATTGCCGAGCAGGAAGCCGCCATTGCCGCCGCGGAGGAAGAACTTGCGCCCCTTGCCGAAGCCTGCTTTGCCGACGTTCAGGATACGCTCGACGAAATCCAGGCGCGCTTGGACGCGGGCGAGGATTTCCAGATGCTCATCGACGAATATGGCGAGGATCCCGGCATGCAGAATGAACCGACCGCCACACTCGGCTATTACGTCTGCGCCGACTCCACCACTTGGGATACGGCCTTCCGCGATGCGGCCATGCTGTTGGAGAACGTCGGAGACGTCTCCGAGCCGGTGCTGGGCATGAGCGGCGTGCACATCATCCGCTATGAAAGCGACGTTACGCCCGGCGCGGTGCCGCTGGAGGACGTGCGCGACGAGCTTTACGATGAAGCCCTGACCACGCTGCGAGAGGAAAATTACAACGCCCTGTTGGAAGAGTGGGTCGCGGCAATCAACCCTGTCTATCATTACGACAACTGGGATCCGATTACCTGACGGATGGAAGGGGAGCGTTCCATGCAGTACGTGCGCCTTGAAAAAATTTCCCGCCCGGTTTCCCGCCTGCTGTTCGGCTGCGCCTATCCGGGCATGGTCGCAGGCGAAGATCAAACCGCCCTGCTCGATCAGGCGTTCGAGGCGGGAATTACCGCCATTGATACCGCCGAGAATTACGGAAAGAGCGAGCTTATCCTCGGCGAATGGATGGCTGCGCGCAAAAACCGCGAGCAGCTTACGATTCTCACCAAGGGCTGCCATCCCTACGGCCACCCGCGCGTAACCCCTGAGGACTTGCGCCACGACTTCCACCAATCGCTGGAGCGCCTGCGCACGGACTATGTGGATGTGTATATGCTCCACCGGGACGACCCGCAAAAGGACGTCGGCCCGATCATGGAAACCTTGAACGAATTTGTGCGTGCGGGCAAAACCCTGCGCATCGGCGCTTCAAACTGGACGCTGGCGCGCGTGCGCGAGGCCAACGATTATGCGCATGCGCACGGCTTGGAACCCTTCAGCGTCATCAGCCCCAACTACGCGCTGGCCAGGCAGGTGGGCGACCCGTGGGGCGGCTGTACGTCGCTTTCGGGCGACGAGCATGCCGCCGACCGCGCTTGGTGCGCGCGCGAGGGCATTACGGTTGTCGCCTATGCCTCTCTGGCGCACGGTTTCCTTTCCGGCAAATTCCGCAGCAGCGAGCCGGAGCGCCTTGAAGCCTCGTTGGATGAGGGCGGACGGCGCGGATACTTCTGCCCGGAAAATCTCGAGCGCCTGCGCCGCGCTGAGCATATGGCCGCACAGAAGGGCTGTACGGTAGCGCAGATTGCCCTGGCTTATGTACTCACCGACCCGCTGGGCATCCTCCCGGCCATCAGCGCCACGAAGCAGCGCCATTTGCAGGCCAACATCGCTGCGCTGGATATAGCTCTGACGGAAGAAGAACGCGCTTGGCTCGACCTGCGCGCCTGAAAATACAGGAGATTTCCGCCGTTGCGGGAGAAGCTATACAAAAAGGAGTTTGCAGCCGCTGATGGAATACCCATCGGCGGCCAGACCATTGACAAACCCCTGCATTTGAGTGAAAATGCAGGGGATAATATATAGATACACACGCCGCAAAGAGGCCACGAGCCTCTTAATGTTTTGCACAGCCGCAGTCAGGAAGCATTGTTCCCGCATG
>DVFZ01000119.1 GCA_018712945.1 Candidatus Pullichristensenella stercorigallinarum
GTGGTGCAGATCACCAATGACGAGGTCTGCGTCAACGTCGGTTACAAGGCAGACGGATTGGTTAAGAAAGCTGACCTCTCCTCGACCGATGTAAAGGTTGGCGACGAGATCGAAGTCGAAGTCGTCAAGGTAAACGACGGCGAAGGCAATGTGTTGCTCTCGCAGCGCAACATCGTCAACCGCAAGATCTGGGATGAGATCATGGCCAAGTATGAATCCGGCGAGTACGTCACCGGTATTGGCAAGGAAGCCGTCAAGGGCGGCTTGCTGGCCGACGTGATGGGTATCCGCTGCTTCATCCCCGCCTCGCAGCTTTCCCTGCGCTATGTGGAAAAGATCGAGGAGTTCGTAGGCCAGGAGCTGACCCTGCAGATCATTGAGATCGACAAGCCCAAGAAGCGCATCGTCGCTTCCCGTAAAAAGGTGCTCATGGCTGAGGAAGCCGAGCGCAAAAAGGCTATTTGGGACGCTCTGGAAGTCGGCAGCGTGGTCAAGGGCGTTGTGCGCCGCCTGGCGGACTTTGGCGCTTTTGTGGACATCGGCGGCGTGGACGGCCTTGTACACGTGACGGATCTGAGCTGGGGCCGCGTGCAGCATCCCTCGGATGTAGTCAAGGTTGGCGACGAGATCGACGTGAAGATTTTGAACGTGGATCCGGCGCGCGAGCGCATTTCCCTTTCCTACAAGCAGACCCGCCCGCGTCCGTGGACGGTGGCCGGCGAAAAGTACCCGGTCGGCTCCGTGGTGGAGGGCAAGGTTGTGCGCATCACCACTTTCGGCGCCTTTGTGGAGCTGGAGCCCGGCCTTGACGGTCTGGTACACATTTCCCAGTGCGCCCTCACCCGCATTGCCAAGGTTGAGGATGCTGTCAACGTCGGCGACATCGTGCGTGTGAAGGTATTGGACGTCAACACCGAGGCCAAGCGCATTTCCCTGTCGATCCGCGAGGTGCTCGAGGACGAAGCGATGGAGCAGATGCCCGCCAGCAACGATCTGGATGAGTACGCCATCGTGGACGTACCCGCTATCGAGGATGAGCCAGAAGCCGTTCCGGTAGAAATCCCCACCGCGGAAACTGAGGAAGCTCCCGCCGAGGAATAATTCCCATCGCTATGATGCGGCACGGCCCTGCGCCGTGCCGCATCAGGATGTTGACAAAGTCAACAGACTGCCAGAGGGATGAGAAAGCCTGCAAGACAAGGAAGCAAACTTGCAGACAAGGGAGCTTACATGAACGTAAGTGACCGCAGGCTGCATGTGCAGCTGACGCAGGAAGCAGAAATTGCCTCTGATTTTCTCTTTGATCAGGGCAATTTTTGCGTTTGTAGGCTTTGTCAGCGCTCTGATGCGGCACGGCCCTGCGCCGTGCCGCATTTTCTCGAGCGAATTCATACTGCCCGGCGCTCATCCCCGGCGATGTTTTGGAATCAAGAGGAAAGTCGCAGAAAGCGTTTGCCTGCGACGTTTCCAGGATTTTCTTCTTAATATACTTCAGGATTCCTGCGGGAAATCGCCTTGCCTGGCGCCCCTCCCCCCATTCAAAATTTCGTTCACCTGAATACGCCCTAAAGAAAGGTCGTTTGAAATATGCCGCATATGGAGACGCTTTCGCTCAATTCCGAGCTCGACGGTCTGGAATTGCCGGTACTGACCTGCATTCCCGACGGCGAAGTGCGCGCAGTCGTGCAGTTTTCCCACGGCATGTGTGAAAACAAGGAGCGGTACGCGCCATTTATGGAGTTTCTCGCCGCGCATGGCTTTGCCTGCGCCATCAGCGACCATCGCGGCCACGGCGCGCAGGCGCGCAAGCGCGGAGAGTTGGGATACTTTGGCGCAGACGGCGCAAACGCGCTGGTGGATGATTTGCACCAGATCACCAACTGGCTGCGCGGCCGCTTCCCGGGCAAGCGCATTTATCTCTTCGGACACAGCATGGGTTCGCTGGCGGCCCGCGTCTACGCCGCCCGGTTTGACAAAGAGCTTGCCGGGCTGATTGTATGCGGCAGCCCTGGTTGGAACCCGGCCGCCCCTTTCGGGCGGCTGTTGGCGCGCTTTCTGGGAAAACTGAAGGGCGAAAGAAAGCGCGGCAAGTTTTTGAAAATCATCACCTTTGGGCCGTTTTACCGCGCCTTTAAGCATGAAGAAAGCAAGTGCGCCTGGATTTGCTCGGACAAGGCGGTCGTGGATGCCTATGACGCCGATCCTCTGTGCGGCTTTACCTTTACCTACAATGGCTTCGAGGCCCTGTATTCGCTGATGATTCAATGCTACAGCAGGCGCGAAAAGGCCGGTTCTCCCAGCCTGCCCATCTTCTTTATCTCCGGCAGCGAGGACACCTGTCGCGGTGGGGACAAGGGCTTCGCACAGGCCATCGAACGCATGCGCGCTCGGGGCTATACGCGCATAGACAGCCGCCTCTATCCGGGCATGCGCCACGAAATTCTCAATGAACCCGGCCGCCAGGCTGTGTACGGCGACGTTCTTGCCTGGCTGGAAGCGCGGGAGGCGGAAGCATGATCGCGGTGGTAGCTGGCGTCGTGAAAAGGGATGGGCGGCTTTTACTCTGCCAGCGCCCCGAGGGCAAGCGCCTCGGCCTTCTGTGGGAATTTCCCGGCGGCAAGGTGGAAATGGGCGAAACCCCGAAGGCGGCGCTGGAGCGCGAATTAAAGGAAGAACTCAATGTGGAAACGCGCACAGGCCGTGTGCTGGACGTATTGCGCCTGGACGACCGCAATGGCGGCGACATGCTATTGCTGTTTTACGAAAGCGAAATCGTATCCGGCGAGCCGGAAACCGTGGAATGCCGCGCGTTTGCCTGGGCGCTCCCCCAGGATGTGCGCGCCTATGACCTTGCCCCGGCGGACGCCCTGTTTGCGCGCAGGAATCTTCCCGGCGACATTTGAGCGCGAAAACTGTATCTTTGGGCGCGCATCTCTTTTCTCCGCGCCGCTTATATCGTATAATAGGCTTCAGAAAGGAGGCGCGGAAATGGATTTTATCTCTTATTTGCCGGCCATCATCCTGCTGATCCTCGGCTTCGGCCTGGTGGTGCTGGAGATGTACCTGCCGGGCTTCGGCGCGCCGGGCATACTCGGCTGCATACTGCTCGTCGCCGGCGTAATCGCCGCCCGTCCGACGCCCTTGCAGGCGCTGATCATGGCTCTGGTCATCATCATCCTTTTGTGCATCGCGCTGTCGATCTTCGTACACTCGGCCTCCAAGGGGCGATTGTCGAATTCACGGCTGGTGCTCAAGGAAGTGTCCACCCATCCGGAGAGCGAAAACGAACTGGCTTATTTCGTCGGCAAGACCGGCACGGCCAGCACGGCCTTGCGCCCTGCGGGCATGGCCGAGTTTGACGGCGTGAAGCTCAGCGTGGTTTCCAAGGGTGAATTCATCGAGGCCGGACGTGCTGTGACGGTGGAATGCGTGGAGGGCAACCGCATCGTCGTGCATGAAGCGAAAAAGGCCTGAGGGTTGAAAAGGGGGAAGATACATGGAAGGCGGCGCAATATTGCTGGCAGTGTTGGTCGTGCTGGCACTGGGAATCTGGCTGTATCTGCGGTTTTACCTGCGCATGGATCTGTGGCTGGCGGCGCGCGCCGCAGGCGTACCACTTCCTTTTTCCGCGCTCACGGCAATGCGGTTTCGCCGCGTGATGCCGGAAAAGATTGTCTTTCCCTATATTAAGGCGCACAAAGCCGGGGTAAAGGTCAGATTGACCGATCTGGAGGCGCTTGTCATAGCTGGCGGCGATCCAATGCGCGTTGTTGACGCGCTCATCCTGGCGCATGAAAGGGACTTTCCCCTGTCCTTCATGGACTGTGTCAAGAGCAGTTTGTCCGGGGAGGATCCTTGCGCTTTCGTCAAGCAACATACGACATCTATCTGAGGGAGACCGCCATGGGGCGGCAAATTGGAAAGGGGGATTTGGGTCATGGAGACTTCATCCTTTATCGTCAGTATCATCGCCATTGTCGGCATCGTGTTGGTTCTGATTTTTCTGCTTCGCTTTGTACCGCTGGGCTTGTGGATTACGGCGCGCACCTCGGGCGTGCGCGTGCGCATCAGCACGCTGGTGGGCATGCGTTTCCGCCGCGTCAATCCCTCCAAGATTGTGCTGCCGATGATCAAGGTTACCAAGGCAGGCCTGGACATCAGCATGAACGAATTGGAGGCGCATCTGATGGCAGGCGGTAGTGTGGATCGCGTGGTCGATTCTCTGATTGCCGCGCAATCGGCGCAGATTCCATTGGAGTTTGAGCAGAGCCGTGCCATCGACCTGGCCGGCCGCAATGTGCTCGAAGCTGTGAAAATGTCGGTCAATCCCAAGGTGATTGAAACGCCTGTGGTCGCCGCCATCGCCAAAGACGGCATCGAGTTGCGCGCCAAGGCCCGCGTTACTGTACGCGCCAATATCGCCCGTCTCGTCGGTGGCGCCGGTGAGGAAACCATCATCGCCCGCGTTGGCGAGGGCATCGTCACTACCGTCGGTTCTTCTCCTACGCACAAAGAAGTGCTGGAAAACCCTGACCTCATCAGCCGCACGGTGCTGGCCAAGGGCCTGGATGCGGGCACGGCTTTTGAGATTCTTTCCATCGACATCGCCGACGTGGATGTGGGCCGCAACGTAGGCGCGCAGTTGCAGATGGACCAGGCTGAGGCCGACCGCCGCATCGCGCAGGCCAAGGCAGAGGAGCGCCGCGCCATGGCCGTGGCCCACGAGCAGGAAATGCTGGCCTCTGTGCAGGAAATGCGCGCCCGCGTGGTCGAGGCCGAAGCGGAAGTGCCGCGCGCCATGGCTGCCGCGTTGCGCGAAGGCAAGTTGGGCGTAATGGATTATTATCAGATGCAAAACGTCATCTCCGACACCCGCATGCGCGATTCCATCGCCGCAACGGATGCCTCGGTCAAGCCCAACGAAGAAAAGAAGTAACCGCAAAGGGCGGCGGGTTCCCGCCGCCTTTCCCGCAGCAGAAGGGAGGGATCGCTCTTGGATGGAATCGCTATAATGTTCGTCGTCATCGCTGTGGTAGGGGCGATCATCAAAACCGCCGGCAAGACCGCGCAAAAGCGCCCCGGGCAATCTGTTCCGCCCGAACAACCGGCGCAAACGGCGCGGCGGAAAATGGCCGTAAAGCCAGTCACCATACAGAACGATCATCCGATTTCCTGGGAAGAGGCCTTCCCACCTGAAGTGCGCGAAGTGCTGGTCAGGGGACGCCGGAAGGGTGTACATCCGCTTCCGAAGGCCGCTTCAGGCAAAAAGGCCCCGCCCGCGCCCAAAACAGCAATGGACACGGCTCCATCCTCAAGCGAAGTTTCCGAGACGCTTAATCGGACGGACGATCTTGGTTTGGAGGAACGGCGGCATGTCTATGCCGGCGGCGGCACAGGCTGCTCCCTGCCGCAGGAAGCGCCTGACAGCGAAGGCAACAGCCGCGCTTATGACGACGGCTGTATCGGCGGCTCCTTGCCGCACGAACGGCCCACCGCCTCCGCCCGGATAAAGCCCCGTATACAGGCGGCGGATCCCGCCCCCATCCTGCTCAACGCCGCTTCTCCGGACGGACGCAAGTCCAAGCTCACTGCCGCGGAAATGCGCCGGGCTGTGGTCATGGCGGAGGTACTCGCCCGCCCCGTGGCCCTGCGGCCGCACGGCTACCGTCTGTAATTTTTGACTTTGCACGTGCGCGTCCCTTGGGGCGCGCACGCTTTTGTATAGGAAACACGTGCTGCCCAATGCGCAGGAATTTTGCAAAACCCGGAGAATTCTTTATTGGAAATTGCCGCAGACGCGGCGCGCAGGCCGCAAACGCGCTTCCATCAAAGTTCCGGCACCGCGACCTGAAAGGAGGAAAACCCGTGGATCCCATCCGCATACTCATCGCCGACGACGATCCCGGCATGCTGCTGGTGATGCGCAAGCTCGTGGAGCGCGCCGAGGACTACGAACTCGTGGGCGAGGCGCAAAACGGCGAGCAAGTGCTGGCCCTGTATGAAAAATACACCCCGGAGGTCGTGCTCATGGATGTGGAAATGCCGGGCATGTCCGGCATTGACTGCGCGCGCATCATCCAGGACAAAAACCCCAAGGCCGTGCTGGTGTTCGCCACCGCGCACGAACAATACATGAAAAGCGCTTTCGAGGTGTACGCCTTTGACTATCTGGTAAAACCCTTTCCCGTCGATCGCGCCCTGAACACGCTGCGCCTGATCCGCGAACGCCTGCGCGAAAGCGCCGCCGCTCAGTCTGTGACCACGCGCGCCCGGCCCCGCCAGGCCCCCGCGCGCCTGATGCTCAAGAGCCGCGACGGGCTTTCGTTTGTGGATATCGAGGACATACTGCTTGTGCAGCGTGAGGAACGGCAGACTGTCATCTACACCGTAAACGGCGGCCGCTTCGTCACCGGCGAAGGGTTGAGCGAACTGGAAGAACGATTGCCGGCGAATATGTTCTTCCGCACCCACAAATCCTATATCGTAAACGTCAACCAGATCGAATCCGTCACGCCCTACGGCCGCTGGACGTATATCGTGCGCCTGTGCGGCACAGAGCGCGACGCGCTCATCACCCACGAACGGTTTGATGAGCTGCAAAAACTCTTTGCCTGACAGGAGGACAAATTCATGCTATCCCGAACCATTGCCGAGCAGGCGCTCGCCGCGGCCCTGAGGACGGGCGGCGATTTTGCGGAAATCTTCTTTGAGGATACGCGCTCAAGCAGCCTGGCCCTCAACGCAGCCGCCATTGAAACCGCCCTCACCAGCCGTGCCGCCGGCGCCGGCATCCGCGTGTACAAAGGGCTTTCCAGCGTCTATGTACACACCAACGACCTCTCGCTTACCGGGCTGGTCAGCGCCGCGCAGAAGGCCGCGGATGCCATCGGCAGCGCCCAACAAACCGTAAATATCCACCTGACCGGCGCCATCGCCCGCAATATCCACGCCGTTTCCCAGCTTCCCATGGACGTGCCCGGGGCGCGCCGCGCCCAGGTGATCAAGGCCGCCGACGCCGCGGCGCGCGCCGTTTCCGGCGAGATCAGCCAGGTCACCGCCCGGCTTATCGACTGGGAGACGGACGTGGTAATCGCTAACAGCGAGGGGCTGTTCATCCCCGACCGCCGCGTCTACACGCGCCTGTCGGTGACGGCCGTGGCCTCTGGAAACGGCGAGAACCAGACCGGCAGCTACAACCCCGGGGCAATGATGGGCTTTGAGCTGTTTGATACCCGCGTGGATCCCGAGGACGTAGGCTGCCGCGCCGCGAAGCAGGCCGTCACCATGCTGCACGCTGAGCCGTGCCCGGCGGGGGTGATGTGCGTGGCCATTGACAAGGGCTTTGGCGGCGTCATTTTCCACGAAGCCTGCGGCCATTCGCTGGAGGCCACATCCGTCGCCTTTGGCAACTCCGAATTCGCGGGCAAGCTGGGCGAGCAGATTGCCTCCCCCATCGTCACCGCCATCGACGACGGCACCATGCCCAACGAATGGGGCTCTATCAACATCGACGACGAGGGCAACCCCACCACGCGCCTGGTGCTGATTGAAAACGGCGTTCTTAAAAACTACATGGTGGACAGGCTCAACGGCCGCCGCATGAACATGCCCGTCACCGGCAGCGCCCGCCGCCAGAACTACGCCTTTGCCCCCACATCGCGCATGCGCAACACCTTCATCGCCCCCGGCAACGACGATGAAGCGGAAATTATCGCCTCCATGGGCGACGGCCTCTACGCCAAGGCCATGGGCGGCGGCTCGGTCAACCCCATCACCGGGGAATTCAACTTCGCCGTATCCGAGGGCTACCTTGTCAAAGGCGGCAAGATCGACCGGCCCGTGCGTGGGGCGACGCTGATTGGCAAAGGCGCGGACATTCTTAAAAAGATCGACCGCGTGTGCAAGGTGCTGGAGCTTGGGCAGGGCATGTGCGGCTCGGCAAGCGGTAGCATCCCCGTCAACGTAGGCCAGCCGATGATCCGCGTGACCGATATCACCGTGGGAGGGCGCTAAGCATGGAACGCAGGGAATTTTATCAAAAACTGTTTGAGCGGGCAAAGGAAGCCGGTTTTTCCGCCTGCGAGGTCTACTACGCCGCCGGGTCGAGCTTTTCCGCGACCGTATTCGGCGGCGAAATCACCGATTATTCCGCCGCCGACGCGCGCGGACTGGGTTTCCGCGGCCTCATAGACGGCAAGATGGGCTACGCCTCCTCGCAGGCGCTGGATGATGAAGCCATTGAGCTGCTTGTGGAAGGCGCGCGCGAGAATGCAGCGCTGATTGAATGCGCGGACGAGCAGTTCCTCTTTGCCGGGGCGAAGCACTACGCAGAAGTGGACAATTTCAACCCCGAGGTGGACACCGTCTCCGTGGCGGAAAAGCTGGAGCTGTGCCGCTCGCTGGAAACGCTCGCCGCCAGGGCAGACGCACGGCTGCGCCCCGAGGCCGAATCCACCGTGTTCAGCGAATCCGACAACGTGGAAATCGTCAATACGCTGGGCCTGGACGTGCATCACCACTTTAACCTCATCGGCGGCGCGGTACAGCCCGTGGCCAACGAAAATGGCCGCGCCAGCTCCGGCTACGCCCTGTTTTATGGAAACGACCCGGCGAAAATCGACGCCGAAAAGACCGCTCTGGAAGCGGCGAAGGAAGCCGTCGATGGGCTGAGCGCCGAAAGCGTGCCCTCGGGCGCGTACCGCGTGCTTTTGCGCAACGATGTGGCTGCGCAAATGTTGGGCACGTTCGCGGGCGTTTTCTCCGCCGACCTCGCCCAGAAGGGGCTTTCGCTGCTTCGGGGACGCGAGGGCGAGCGCGTCGCCGCCGAATGTGTAACCATCATTGACGACCCGCACCTGCCCGGACAGCCGTCCTCCACGCCCTTTGACGGCGAGGGCGTGCCCACCTTTCGCAAGGAAATCGTCTCCGCTGGCGTGTTGAAAACGCTCTTGCACAACCTGAAAACTGCCAAAAAGCAGGGCGTCTCCACCACCGCCAACGCCGTGCGGGCGGGCTATTCCTCCCCCGTCGGCGTCGCGCCCGCGAACCTGTTTATCCAGCCTTCAAACCTGGGCTTCGACGACATGCTCGACGTGCTCGGCGACGGCCTGCTCATCACAGACCTGCAGGGCTGGCACGCGGGCGCGGACGTGGTCAGCGGCGATTTTTCCCTGCCAGCGCGGGGCTACCGCATTGAGGGCGGCAGGATTACCGGTTCGGTCAATCAGATCACGCTGGCCGGAAATTTCTTTAGCCTGCTCAAAGATATCGAGGCCGTGGGCGGGGATTTGAAGTTCCCCGTACCCTCCGCCGTGGCCTTTGGCAGCCCCTCGCTGCTGCTCCCGGCGCTGTCTGTGGCGGGAAAATAACCTTCTTGCCATACTTTTTTCGGCTCATCGCCGCATTCACGGCCTTTTCCCCGGCAAATCAAGTTGATTTCCGGGGTTTTGATGTGTATAATGATAACTATGGTTCAAACTGTTTGGTTAGAGGAGATGGATTTCATGTCAGATCGTCGGCCTCCGCAGCGACCGGCTTCTTCCGCGGCGCGGCGTCCCGCGCCTTCCGGCGCACGGCCCTCCGGTTCCCGGCCCTCGGGCGGCTCCGGTTCCCGCCGTCCGGCCCCGCGCCGTGGCGGCAAACACGCCAGCGGCCGCTTTTTCGTATTCCTTGGCATCGTCGCTGTGGTAATTATCGCCGTAGTGCTGCTGATTTGGCAGCCCTGGGCAGCCACGCCCGCCGTAAACGACCAAACCGCGGATGCCACGCAGCCGCCCATCGCGCCGGTTGCGGATAGCACGCAAACAGACCAAACGCAGGCGGAGAATACCGCCGCCCCGGATAACGCCACCGCTCTGAGCGAGATGTTGGGCAGCGAGGGCAGCGATATTCAGGGTCTGAGCGAGGAAGAAATGGTACAGGTTTCGGATTTGTCCGTCAATACGAGCCTGTCCCCCGAATGGCAGAATATACTGCTGCTGGGCGTTGACCAGCGCACGCCGAACGAGAGCTGCCGTTCGGATACGATGATCATATGCTCGATCAACACGCAGACCTCCGAAGTCAAGCTCACCTCGCTGATGCGCGACATCGCCGTGGACTACACGGATTTGGGCTCCAATAACGGCACCTACCGCCTCAACGCCGCCAACTACTTCGGCGGCCCCGAGCTGACCATGAAGACCATCAACGAGCTTCTGGGCATGAACATCGAAAAATACGTGATGGTCAACTTCACCGGCTTTACACAAATCTGCGAGGCCCTGGGCGGTATCGAGATTGATATTACCGAGGAAGAGATGGAACAGATCAACATCAATTCCTGGAACCAGTACCAGATCGGCCTGAACAACGGCTGGGACGAGAGCAACCTGGAAAGCACGAACGAAGCGCTCACCGAGTATGGCGAGAATACGCATCTGAACGGCCGGCAGGCTCTGGCCTACGCCCGCATCCGTAAGATTGACAGCGACTGGGAACGCACGAACCGCCAGCGCAAAGTGCTCGTGGCGATGATGGAAAAGCTGGAAGGCACCAGCGCCATGGAGCTTTTGCAACTTGGCATGACGCTGCAGCAGTATGTGGAAACGAACATGACCCTTGATGAAATCGTCAGCACTGCCGAGCGCGTGCTCAACAGCGGCCTGTCCGGCGCGGAAACGATGGTTATCCCCGTGACGGATACCTACACGCAGGAAACGCGCAATGGTCAATCCATGTTCTACGATGTGGATTGGGTGACCAATACGCGCGAATTGCAGAACTTTATCTATTATTGATTTTTATCACGCCCGCGGCCTGCGCTGCGGGCGTTTTTTTGCCAATGTTCGTATATTTCCCGAATATTTAATGCTTTCCGTAACGCAGCGTTCGTTGACAAGTATCAAAACAGCGTATATCATGATTTTGTCGCATTCAATGTTCGTATACAGGAGGGATTGTTTTGCGCAAGGTAGCCGTAGTGATGGGCAGCGACAGCGACCTGGGCGTTATGCGCGCCTGCGCCGATACGCTCAAAGCCCTGGGAATCCCGTTCTGCGTGCGCGTGCTTTCCGCGCATCGCACGCCGGAAGCGGCACGCGATTTTGCCGCGTCCGCGCGCGAAAACGGCTTTGGCACCATCATCGCCGCCGCGGGTAAGGCCGCGCACCTGGCCGGCGCGATGGCCGCAAACACCACTTTGCCGGTGATCGGCGTGCCCATCAAGTCCTCTACATTGGACGGATTGGACGCGCTTTTGTCCACCGTACAGATGCCGCCGGGCATGCCGGTGGCCACCGTGGCCATCGACGGGGCCAAGAACGCCGCCCTGCTGGCCGCGCAGATCATCGCCGTGGAAGATGAAGCGCTGGCAAAGCGCCTGGCAGGCGACCGCGCTGACACCGCCGCCAAAATCGCCGCCAAAGACGCGCAGATTCAGGCAGAATTTGAACAGGAATAACGGGAGGGCATTATGGAAAAGACGAACCTGTTGTACGAAGGCAAGGCCAAGAAGGTCTATGAAACCAACGACCCCGCCCTGCTGATTGTGGATTACAAGGACGACGCCACTGCCTTTAACGGCTTGAAAAAGGGCACCATCGCCGGCAAGGGCGAGATCAACAACCGCGTGACCAACCACCTGATGAAGCTGCTGGAGAAAAACGGCGTGCCCACCCATTTTGTGGAAGAGCTTTCCCCGCGCGAAACGGTGGTCAAGCGCGTTTCCATCGTGCCGCTGGAGGTCATCGTGCGCAACATCGCCGCCGGTTCCCTGGCCAAGCGCCTCGGCCTTGCGGAAGGCACGAAGCTCAAAAAGACCGTGCTCGAGTTCTGCTACAAGGACGATGAGCTGGGCGACCCGATGGTCAACGAATACCACATCCTGGCCATGGACTATGCCAGCAAGGAAGAACTCGACTTAATCAGCAGCTATGCGCTGAAGGTCAACGAAGTGCTCTCCGCCTACCTCAAGGACCTCAACATCGAGCTGATCGACTTCAAACTCGAGTTCGGCCGCCTTGCGGACGGCGCCATCGTGCTTGCGGATGAAATTTCTCCGGATACCTGCCGCTTCTGGGACAGCGTCACCGGCGAAAAGCTGGACAAAGACCGCTTCCGCCGCGACCTGGGCCATGTTGAGGACGCTTACCACGAAATTCTGCGCCGCCTGATGGGCGAATGAGGGATTTATATGTTTAACAGCCTGCACGAGGAATGCGGCGTGTTCGGCGTTTACAGCCGGGATGGGCTGGACGTCGCCTCGCTGTGCTATTACGGCCTGTACGCCTTGCAGCACCGCGGCCAGGAAAGCTGCGGCATCGCCATGAACGATGACGGCGTGATCCACTGCCACAAGGGCGCGGGTCTGGTCAACGATATCTTCACCCCGGAAGTCATGCACTCACTGGGCACGGGCCAGATGGCCGTGGCGCATGTGCGCTATGGCACCATGGGCACCGACCCCCGCCTCAACGCCCAGCCCCTGGTGGTCAACCACATCAAGGGCCGCATGGCGTTGGCGCACAATGGCGCGCTCACCAACGCCGCCGAGCTGCGCGAGGCGTTTGAAATGGAAGGCTCCATCTTCCACACCACCTCCGATACCGAGGTCATCACCTACGCCATCACCCGCGAGCGCATCGCCTGCGGCTCCATCGAGGAAGCCGTCAGCCGGGCGATGAACCACTTAAAGGGCGCGTATTCGCTGGTCATCATGTCGCCCAGCAAGCTCATCGCCGTGCGCGACCCGCACGGTTTCCGCCCCCTGTGCATCGGCCAGATCGGCAACAGCGTCGTTTTCGCCTCGGAAAGCTGTGCGCTGGACGCCATCGGCGCGCACATGGTGCGCGATTTGGAGCCGGGCGAAATCGTCGTGGTGGACAAAGACGGCATGCGCTCCGACCGCACGCACGTTGGCGAGGCGGAAAAGACCACCTGCGTATTTGAGTATATCTACTTTGCCCGGCCGGATTCGGTCATCGACGGTTCCAGCGTCCATGTGGCGCGGGTGCGGGCGGGCGCGTTTCTGGCGCTGGAGCATCCGGTGCAGGCCGACGTGGTCATCGGCGTGCCGGACAGCGGCCTGGACGCGGCGCTGGGCTATGCCCGGCAGAGCGGCATCCCCTATGGCATCGGCTTTATCAAAAGCAAGTACATTGGCCGCACGTTCATCCAGCCCACCCAGTCCGAACGCGAAAACCTGGTGCGCATCAAGCTCAACCCCGTCTCCGCGACGGTAAAGGGCAAGCGCGTAGTGTTGGTGGACGATTCCATCGTGCGCGGCACCACCTGTGCGCGCATCGTGCGGCTGCTGCGCGAAGCGGGCGCAACCGAGGTGCACATGCGTTCTTCGGCCCCGGCGTTCAAAAACCCCTGCTACTTTGGCACCGACATCGACAGCCGCGATAAACTGATTGCCTGCCAGCACTCCCTGGAGGAAATCTGCCAGATTATCGGCGCGGATTCGCTGGGTTACCTGAGCTGCGAAAGCGCCAAAAAGCTAGCCGACAATTCCCACGGCTTCTGCACCGCCTGCTTCGACGGGCAATACCCCGTAGACCCGCCGGTGGGTTGCCGCAAGAACAAGTACGAGCGCAAGATTTCGGAGGCGGAAGCATGAAAAGCGCCAGCGAGAGCTACAAGCAGGCCGGTGTGGACATCACCGCCGGCTACCGCGCCGTGGAGCTGATGAAGCAGCACGTGGCGCGCACGGCCATCCCCGGCGTGGTTTCGGGCATCGGCGGCTTCGGCGGCCTGTTTGAACTGGATTTGACGGGCATTGCCCGCCCGGTGCTGGTTTCCGGCACCGACGGCGTGGGCACCAAGCTCAAAATCGCCTTTTTGATGGACAAGCACGACACCGTGGGCATCGACTGCGTGGCCATGTGCGTAAACGACGTAGTGTGCTGCGGCGCAAAGCCCCTCATCTTTCTGGACTACATCGCCTGCGGCAAAAACGTGCCTGAGCGCATCGCCGGTATCGTCAAGGGCGTGAGCGAGGGCTGCGTGCAGGCCGGCTGCGCGCTGGTGGGCGGCGAAACCGCGGAAATGCCTGGTTTCTATCCCGAAGACGAGTACGACCTGGCCGGCTTCAGCGTCGGCGTGGTCGATCGGGAAAAAATCCTCGACCGCGAGCGCGTGCAGGCGGGCGACGCGATCATCGCCCTGCCCTCCTCGGGCCTGCATTCCAACGCCTTTTCTCTGGTGCGGCGCGTGTTCGATGTGGAAAAGCGCGATTTGAAAGCCTGGTCCGAAGAACTGGGCATGTCCGTGGGCGAGGCGCTCCTTACCCCCACGCGCATCTATGTAAAGCCCATCCTGGCGCTGATGGAAAAGGTCTGCGTCCGCTCCGTGTGCCACATCACCGGCGGCGGCTTCTATGAAAACATTCCCCGCGCCCTGCCCGCGGGCTTGACGGCGCGCATTGAGAAAAAGGCCGTCAAGACCCCGCCCATCTTCGCCATGCTCGCGCGGTTGGGCGAAATCCCTGAGCGCGATATGTTCAACACCTTCAATATGGGCGTGGGCATGTGCGCCATCGTTCCCTCCGACGCGGCGGACGGGGCCGTGCGCGCGCTGCACGAAAATGGCGAGGCCGCTTACATCCTCGGGGAAGTCGTTCCCGGCGACGAGGGAGTGGAGCTTTTATGAGCGTAAAGACGGCGGTGCTGGTCTCCGGCGGCGGCACGAACCTGCAAGCCCTGATCGACGCCTCCAGGGCGGGCAAACTGCCCCACGTGGCGCTTTCGCTGGTGCTCTCCAACCGCGCGGACGCCTACGCGCTCACGCGCGCGCGGGAAGCCGGTATCCCTTCCGCCGTATGCGAGCGGGCAAAGGGCGAGCCGCGCGAGGCGTTTGAGGCGCGCATGCTGGAAATTCTGCGCGCGCACGGCGTGGAAATGCTGGTGCTGGCCGGTTTCATGGCCATACTTTCCAGGGAATTTGTGCAAAATTATCCCGACAGGATTCTCAACGTGCATCCCTCGCTGATTCCTTCCTTCTGCGGCAAAGGGTTTTATGGGCTGCATGTGCATGAGGCGGCGCTCGCCTATGGCGTGAAGGTCACGGGCGCGACGGTGCATCTGGTGAACGAGATTCCCGACGGTGGCCGCATCCTTTTGCAAAAGGCGGTCGAGATTGAACCGGGCGACACGCCCGAGGCGCTCCAGCGCCGCGTGATGGAGCAGGCGGAGTGGATTCTTCTGCCCCGCGCGGCGGAAATGGTGGCCCAGGAATTGGAGGAAAAACGATGAAAACGCAGACCATCGCCCAGGCCGTGGGCGCAACTTCCTACCCCGGGCGCGGCATACTCGCCGGCAAGACGCCGGACGGCACGCGGCTATTTCTGGCCTACTTTATCATGGGCCGCAGCGTCAACAGCCGCAACCGTGTATTTGTAGAGGACGGCGAGGGCCTGCGCACGCGCGCCTTCGACCCCTCGAAACTCAGCGATCCTTCGCTCATCATCTATGCGCCCGTGCGGGTGCTCGGAAACCGCGTCATCGTCACCAACGGCGATCAGACCGACACCGTTTACGACGGCCTCCAGGCGGGCGGCACGTTTGTTTCGGCGCTGAAAACGCGCACATTCGAGCCGGACGCGCCCAACTACACTCCCCGCATCAGCGCCATGGCCACGCTGGAAAACGGCGATTTTTCGCTGGAGATGAGCGTGCTCAAGGCCGTCGGCGCCGAGGGCAAGGCGGCGCTGCGTTGCTTCTACGCCTACGACGGTGTGGAGGCTGGACAGGCGTACTTTATCCACACCTACCAGGGCGACGGCAATCCCCTGCCCTCCTTCGAGGGCGAGCCGGAGCGCGTCGAGCTGCCCGAGGGCTGCGTAAACTGCCTGACCGAGGCAGTCTGGAACGCCCTGAACGCGGAAAACCGCGTGTCCCTGTGGACGCGCACCATCGACCTGCGCACGGGCGAAACGCGCACGCGCATTGTCAATGCCAACGAATAACCATATACTTTTCATTCCCGCGGCGTTTATCGCGGGAATGCGTTTGAAAGGGAGAGAAGCATGGCGCGAGAAATTGAGCTGAAATACGGCGTGAACCCCAACCAGAAACCGGCCCGCATCTTTATGGAGGAGGGCGAACTGCCCCTGAAGGTGCTCTGTGGCCGCCCGGGCTATATCAACTTCCTCGACGCGCTCAACGGCTGGCAGCTTGTAAGCGAGCTGAAGCGCGCCACCGGCATGGCCGCCGCCACTTCGTTCAAGCACGTCAGCCCCGCCGGCGCCGCCGTGGGCGAGCCGCTTAGCGATACCCTGCGGCAGATGTACTTTGTGGCCCCGGACGCGGAGCTCTCCCCCCTCGCCTGCGCCTACGCGCGCGCCCGCGGCGCGGACAGGCTTTCCTCCTTTGGCGATTTTATCTCGCTGAGCGACGTATGCGACGTACCCACCGCGCGCCTGATTGCCAAAGAGGTTTCCGATGGCGTCATCGCCCCCGGCTACGAGCCTGAAGCGCTGGAAATCCTCAAGGGCAAGCGCAAGGGCAATTACAACGTCATCCAGATCGACGAAAGCTACGTGCCCGCGGCGCTGGAGCGCAAGATGTGTTACGGCGTAACCTTTGAGCAGGGACGCAACGCCCTGGAGCTGAACGAAAGCCTGCTGGCAAACATCGTCACGGAAAACAAGGAACTGCCCGCGGAGGCAAAGCGCGACCTGCTCATCGCCCTGATTGCGCTCAAGTATACGCAGTCCAACTCCGTGTGCTACGTATCTGGCGGGCAGACCATCGGCGTGGGCGCGGGCCAACAGTCCCGCATCCACTGCACGCGCCTGGCGGGCAACAAGGCAGACCTCTGGCAGCTCCGCCACCATCCCAAGGTGCTTGCCCTGCAATTCAATCCCGCCCTGTCCCGCTCTGAGCGTGACAACACCATCGACCTGTACCTCTCCAATGAGGAAAGCGGCGACGTGCTGGGCGATGATGTATGGCAGAACTTCTTTACCGTGCGCCCCGAGCCGCTCACGCCGGATGAGAAAAAGTCGTTCCTCGCCAACATAAGCGGCGTTTCCCTGGGCAGCGACGCTTTCTTCCCCTTTGGCGACAACATCGAGCGGGCGCGCCGCAGCGGCGTAGGCTATGTGGCCCAGCCCGGCGGCTCCATCCGCGACGACAACGTGATCGCCACCTGCAATAAATACGGCATGGTTATGGCCTTTACGGGCGTGCGCCTGTTCCACCACTAAAGCTTGGAGGATAAAACGATGAAACTGATGGTCGTTGGCGGCGGCGGACGTGAACACGTGCTCATCCGCATGCTGAAAAAGAATCCCTCCGTTGAAACCATATACGCGCTGCCGGGCAACGGCGGCATCGCCCAGGACGCGCAGTGCGTGAACGTGAAGGCCACGGATCTTGACGGCATTGAGCGCTTCGCCGTGGAAAACCACATTGACTTTGCCGTGGTCGCGCCCGACGACCCGTTGGCCATGGGCTGCGTGGACCGCCTGCACGCGCAGGGCATCCCCTGCTTCGGCCCCGAAAAGCGCGCCGCCGAGATTGAAGCCAGCAAGGTATTTTCCAAGCGCCTGATGCAAAAATACGGCATTCCCACCGCCAAATGCGAAGTATTTGACGATGCGGACGCCGCGCTCGATTACGTGCGTAAAACGCCCGCGCCGCTGGTGGTGAAGGCCGACGGCCTGGCGCTAGGCAAGGGCGTGCTCATCTGCAAGACCACGCAGGAGGCTGAACAGGCCGTCAACCACACCATGCGCGACCACGCCTTCGGCAAGAGCGGCGACCGCGTGGTCATCGAGGAATTCCTCGAGGGCCCGGAGGTTTCGGTGCTGGCCTTTACCGACGGCAAGGCCATGGTTCCCATGGTTTCGTCCATGGACCACAAGCGCGCCCATGACGGCGATACCGGCCTCAATACCGGCGGCATGGGCACCATCGCCCCCAATCCCTTCTATACCCCGGAAGTGGCCGCGCGCTGCATGAAGGAAATCTTCCTGCCCACCATGCGGGCCATGAACGCCGAGGGGCGCACGTTCAAGGGCTGTTTGTACTTCGGCCTGATGCTCACCAAGGACGGCCCCAAGGTGATCGAATACAACTGCCGCTTTGGCGACCCGGAGACGCAGGTGGTGCTGCCGCTTCTGGAAACCGATCTTCTCACCATCATGCAGGCTGTGGAGGCGGAGCGTCTTTCCGAAATCGACGTGCGCTTCAAAAACGGCGCGGCCTGCTGCGTCATTCTCGCCTCGGGCGGCTACCCTGAGGCATATGAAAAAGGCAAGATCATTGATTTGGGCGGCGCGGATGCGTTGCCCGATACCTGGGTGTTCCACAGCGGCACCGCGCTCAAGGACGGCGCTTACGTCACCGCCGGCGGCCGCGTGCTGGGCGTGACGGCCACGGGCGACACGCTCAAGGACGCCATCGGCCGCGCCTACGACGCCGCCCGCAGGGTGCGTTTCGACGGCATGTTCATGCGCTCGGATCTTGGCAAGCGGGCGCTGGAAGTGGAGGGATAGCATGGTTGACCGCCTGTTTGTGGAAAAGAAACCCGGCTTTGACAACGAGGCCCGCGCCCTTTTGAAAGACGCGCGCTCGTTCCTGGGCGTAAAGAACCTGACCGGCCTGCGCCTTTTCAACCGCTACGACGTGGAGGGCCTCGACCCGGCCTTATTCGACCGCGCCCGCGACACGGTATTTTCCGAGCCGCAGCTTGATAACGTGTATGAAACGCTGCCCGCAGACGAGGGCGTGGTGTTCGCCACCGAATACCTGCCCGGCCAGTTCGACCAGCGCGCTGATTCCGCGGCCCAGTGCATACAGCTCATGGCCCAGTGCGAGCGCCCCGCGGTGCGCACGGCGCTGGTATACATCCTCAAGGGCGATCTGACCCGGGAAGATGTAGAAACGCTCAAGCGCCACGTCATCAACCCCGTGGAGCGCCGCGAGGCTTCCCTGGAAAAGCCCGAAACGCTGCGCACAGACTACGCCCTGCCGGAAACCGTGGCCACCATGACCGGCTTTGTGCGCTTTGACGAGGAAGAACTGGCCGCCTTCCGCCGCCAGTACGGCCTGGCCATGGACGACGCCGACCTCGCCTTCTGCCAGAAATACTTCCAGAGTGAGCGGCGCGACCCCACGCTCACCGAGATTCGCATGATCGACACCTATTGGTCCGATCACTGCCGCCACACTACCTTTTTGACCGAGTTTACCGACGTGCGCTTCGACGACGCGCGCGTGGAAAAGGCCTACGGGCGCTATCTGGAAATCCGCGCCGCCCTCAGGCGCACCGCCAAGCCCGTGACCCTGATGGACATGGCCACAGTGGGCGCGCGCTACTTGAAGCTCACCGGCGCGCTGACCGACCTGGACGAATCCGAGGAGATCAACGCCTGTACGGTGAAGCTGGATGTGGAGACGGACAAGGGCGTGGAAAAGTGGCTCCTGCTGTTCAAAAACGAGACGCACAACCACCCCACCGAAATCGAGCCTTTCGGCGGCGCGGCCACCTGCATCGGCGGCGCGATCCGCGACCCGCTTTCCGGGCGCGGCTATGTGTATCAGGCCATGCGCGTCACCGGCGCGGCCGACCCCACCCAGCCGGTGGAAAACACCATCTCGGGCAAGCTGCCCCAGCGCATGCTCACCACCACGGCGGCGGCGGGCTACAGCTCCTACGGCAACCAGATTGGCCTGGCCACGGGGCTGGTGGACGAGATTTATCACCCCGGCTACGCCGCCAAGCGCATGGAAATCGGCGCTGTGGTGGGCGCGGCTCCGGCTGAAAACGTGCGCCGCGAAACGCCCGCGCCGGGCGACTGCGTGGTACTGCTGGGCGGGCGCACCGGCCGCGACGGCTGCGGCGGCGCCACCGGCTCCAGCAAGTCGCACACCGCCCATTCCCTGGAAACCTGCGGCGCGGAGGTGCAGAAGGGCAACGCCCCCGAGGAGCGCAAGCTCCAGCGCCTGTTCCGCAATCCCGAAGCGGCCAAACGTATCAAGCGCTGCAATGACTTTGGTGCCGGCGGCGTTTCCGTGGCCATCGGCGAGCTGGCCGACGGGCTTTCCATCGACCTGAACGCCGTGCCCCGCAAGTACGACGGCCTGGACGGCACGGAACTTGCCATCTCCGAATCGCAGGAGCGCATGGCTGTGGTGCTCGCCCCCGAGGACGTCGAAGCGTTCATGGCGCTGGCACGCGAGGAAAACCTCGAAGCCACCGTGGTTGCGCATGTCACCGAGGAAAAGCGCCTGATGATGCGCTGGAACGGCCGCGTGATTGTGGACATATCGCGTGACTTCCTCAACTCCAACGGCGCGCCCAAGCAGGCGACCGCGCTGGTCGAAACGCAGCGCGCGCTTGCCGAAACCGAGCCGGACTTTGCAGAGGGGCTGCGCGCCATGACGGGCGATCTGAACATGTGTTCCCGCCGCGGCCTTTGCGAGCGCTTTGACTCCACCAACGGGGCGATGAGCCTGCTCATGCCCTTCGGAGGCAGGCGGCAGCTTACCCCGGCGCAGGCAATGGCCTCGCTGCTGCCCGTGCGCGGCGCGGAGAGCAAAACCGCCTCGGTGATGGCCTATGGCTTTGACCCGTTCGTGATGGAAAAGAGCCCCTATACCGGCGCGTATCTGTCGGTGGTGTCCTCTGTGGCCAAGCTCGTGGCTTCGGGCGCGGGTTGGCGCGGGGCGCATCTCACCTTCCAGGAATACTTCCAGCGCATGACCGGCGAGCCGGAGAAGTGGGGCCGCCCCATGGCCGCGCTGCTGGGCGCGCTGATGGCGCAGCTCGATTTGGAAATCGCCGCCATCGGCGGCAAGGACTCCATGAGCGGCTCGTTTGAACAGATGCACGTGCCGCCGACGCTGGTTTCCTTCGCCATCAACGCCTGCCGCGCGGACGGCCTGATCTCCAACGAATTCAAGCGCTCCGGCGCGCAGGTGGGCCTGCTTTTGCCCGAATACGGCGCGGACGGCCTGCCCGTGGTTGAAAGCCTGCGCGCGCTGTTCGACCGCGTCACAGAGGGCATCCGCGCGGGTAAAATCGTCTCCGCGCAGGCCATTGGCATGGGCGGCGCGGCCGAGGCCGTGTTCAAGATGGGCCTGGGCAACCGCATCGGTTTCCGCTTTGCCGAAGGCGCAAAGGATCTGTTCAAGCGCCATTACGGCGGATTTGTGGTGGAATACGCCGCAAATGCGCAGGCCGAAGAATTGCTCGGCGAAACCACGGCGGAATACGCCCTGACGCTGGGCGGCGAGAGCGTTTCCGGCGACGAACTGGAGAAAATTTACAACGGCAAACTTGAGGACGTATTCCCGGTGCGCGCCGCGCAGGGCGAAGAAAAGCCCGAAGCTTTCCGCTTCGAGCGCAAGTCCCCCGCTCATGCAGCGGTGAAAATCGCCCGCCCGCGGGTGCTGATTCCCGTGTTCCCGGGTACAAACTGCGAATACGATACCGAACGCGCCTTCCATCTGGCGGGCGCGGAGACGGAGACGCTCGTGGTGCGCAACCTCACCGCCAAAGACGTGCAACAGTCCGTGGAGGCGTTCGCGCGCAGCCTGGAAAATGCGCAGATCGTCTTTATCCCCGGCGGCTTCTCCGGCGGCGACGAGCCGGACGGTTCCGGCAAGTTTATCACCGCCTTCTTCCGCAATCCCGCCATCCGCGAGGGCGTGACGAAGCTGTTGACCGCGCGCGACGGCCTGATGGGCGGCATCTGCAACGGCTTCCAGGCGCTGATCAAGTTGGGTCTGGTGCCCTATGGCGAGATTCGCGAGCCGGATGAAAACGCGCCGACGCTGACCTTCAACGTCATCGGCCGCCACCAGTCGCGCCTGGTGCGCACGCGCGTGGCTTCGACGCTTTCCCCGTGGCTGATGCACGCCCAGGTGGGCGATATACACATCGCGCCCGTGTCCCACGGCGAGGGAAGGTTCATCGCCGACGCGCAGACCGTGCAGAGGCTTGCGCAGGCGGGACAGATTGCCACGCAGTATGTAGACGAAGCGGGCGAGCCGACCATGGATATAGACGGCAACCCCAACGGTTCCGTGTGCGCCATCGAGGGCATCACCTCCCCCGACGGCCGCGTATTCGGCCGCATGGCGCATAGCGAGCGCACCGGCGTGCATCTCTATAAGAATGTGCCCGGCAACTATGAAAGCGGCATCTTCCGCGGCGCGGTGGATTATTTCCGGGATTAAACGGAAAAACCCTGCCAAGCGCGGCGGCGGATTTTCAGGAACGCTCCAAACGACGCGACAACCGCCCCGGCCCAGAATGCCGGGGCGGTTCAGTTTTGTCAAAAATGCCGACACAGCTGACCGGGGACATGCACAGTGAGGCCGCAGCTATTTCTCCGGCAAATGGGGTTTGCTCACGCGAAAATACCATCTTGCAAAACCGTCTGTGCCGCGAAACGGCGCGAGCCGGTTTTGGAGATGGCGGCCGTAGCGGGGGAACTTACTTCCCCCGTCCACACATGCCGCCGGATTTTTCGGTGGCTCAAGCCGTCCCGGTAAACGACGCCGGGCCGGCTCTTTTACTGCCGCAGCACGGTCAGCTTTGCACGCCCGCCCGTCTTTTCCACGTCGTACACACCAATCATATTTTGCGGGCGCAGGCGGTTCACCGCCGCCAACACGCGCGGCGCGTCCTGCGTTTCAAAGCGCACCGAAAGGCCGCAACCCAGGGCCACTTCGCGCGGCGTGGAGATTACGCGCACGCCCAGCCCCTCCTTTTTCAACGCCGCCTCCAGCCGCAGCACCTGCTGGCGCGAGCGGAAGGCGGCGATGCCGAAACGTTCCTGCATGGTCATTTCCCTTCTTTCTTCGCCGTATGATATTCTACGCCTGCTTGCAACGGAGGGTGAGGAAAATGCAAAAAAGGGACGTCTATCTCGACAACGCGGCCACCAGCCATCCCAAGCCGGAATGCGTTTTGAAGGCGGCATATGCCGCCATGACCGATTTCAACGCCAATCCGGGCCGCTCGGGGCATCGCCGCGCGCTGGAGGCCGCCCGCGCGGTGCTCGCCGCCCGGGAGGCGGTCGCCGCCGTGCTCGGCGCGGCGGACCCGTTTTGCGTGGCCTTCGCCTTCAACTGTACCGACGCCCTGAACCTGGCCATCAAGGGCGTTCTGCGGGCGGGCGACCATGTAATTTCCACGCTGCTGGAGCACAATTCCGTTTTGCGCGTGCTTTCGGAAATGCTGCGGCGCGAAGAGATCGAGCTGACGCTGCTCGCCCCGCGCCCAGACGGGTTTATCGACCCGGAGGACGTGCGCCGCGCCTTGCGCAAAAACACGCGGTTGATCGCCCTGACGCACGCCTCCAACGTCACCGGGGCCATCCAACCGGTGGCTGCCGTGGGGCAGGTGGCGCGCGAAGCGGGCGTGACGTTTCTGGTGGATGGGGCGCAGGCGCTGGGGGCGATGCCGGTGGACGTAAACGCGCTTGCCTGCCAGCTCTACGCCTTCCCCGGCCACAAATCGTTGCTTGGGCCGCAGGGCACCGGTGGGCTGTACATCGCCCCAGGGCTGGAGCTTGCGCCCCTGCGCGAAGGCGGCACCGGTTCTTCCTCGGAAAGCATGCTCCAACCTACGGAACGGCCGGAGCGCTATGAATCCGGCACGCTGAACCTGCCCGGCATCGCCGGTTTGGGCGCGGGCGCGGAATATGTACGCAAAGGGCTTTCGCAGATTTTCATGCGCGAACGGGAAGTGACCACGGCGCTTTACGAGGGCCTGCGCGAAATCGCCGGGGTAGATGTCTACGCCCCGGACGAGGAGGCGGCGCGCGCAGGCATTGTTTCCTTCAACGCCGGCGACCTCACCAGCGCACAGGCGGCGGACTACCTCGACCGCGAGGGCATCGCCGTGCGCGGCGGGCTGCACTGCGCCCCCGGCGCGCACCACTTTCTGGGCACCCTCGAACGCGGCGCGGTGCGCGCCAGCGTCGGCCATGCTACGTCGTTTGAGGATGTAGAGGCGCTTTTGCGGGCGGTAAAGAAGATGCTCCGGGAAGCGTAGCGGACAAAAACGCCCTTTCCCATGCCGGGGAAAGGGCGCTGCTATAATATTCTATTTGCCCGCGAACCGCTCGCAGACCTCCTTATACGCTTCCGGCGTGCCAATGTCAATGCACTCGCCTTCAAACAGATATACGCCCACCTCGCGGCGACTGTAGAGCCATTCGGGGAAGTGGCCGGGGGCGTCCGGGGCGTTGCCCTCGTCCAGATAGCGGCGGATGAGTGGCACGGTGTCGCGCCGGTAGAGGTAGAGGGCGTAGATGGCCACATCCGTCTGTGGTTCTTGCGGCTTTTCCACCAGCGCGGTGACGCGGTTGTTCTTATCCAGCGTGGCCACGGCAAAGCGCTTGAGATCCTCCACCCAGCCGATGTGCTTGCCCAGCAGCGTATCGCGGTCGTGCCGGCGGAAATCTGCCACAAAGTCCCGCAGGGGAAAGGTGAAAAAGTCATCCGAGGCGGCGACGAGCAGGTCGTCGTCCACATGCCGGTGATCCAGCACAAAGCGTATATCCCCCACCGCGCCGAGACGGTTTTCGTTGGAATCGGTGCCGTCGTCCAACACGTCCAGCTTCAGGCGCGGGTAGCGAATCCCCGCCTCTGCCGCCCAGTCAGAAAACTGACCAAAGAAGCGGCTGTTGGTAACGATATAGGCCGTATCAACCTCGTCAATGGTGGCAATCTCATCCATTAGGTAGTCCAGCATCACTTTGCCGCCAACGGGCAAGAGCGCTTTGGGCCTGTCCTTGGTCAGCGGATACATGCGCGTGGCGTAGCCCGCGGCAAGAATGATCGCTTTCATATCTCATCCCCCATTGTATTGATATACGGTTATACTATACCATATTTTAGTGGATTTTACAATCGTGCCCCTCATTAAAATCAACAAAATGTAACCACTTTTCTGTAAACATCCAGCTTTATAGGCCATTTTTTAATATTTCACCAGCAGCATAATCCTTGACGCGGCGGAAAACCCGGCGAGACGGCCTGCCTCTTGTAACCCGCCTGCGCAATTATGCTTGCTGGTAAACCGGCGTGGGCGCTGCTTCCTTTGGCATCTATTACAAAACCCTGCAGGGCAACGCGCCCCTGCGCGATCTTGTGCAAATCCTGCGGGAGCAAGCGCAGGAAACGACTTGACGGAAAGCGCGCCATCCTGTACAATAAACCATATACTGCGCAAGATAAATACGGGAGGGATGCGCGTGCTGCAATGGAAAACCTGCCTGCGCGCGGGGATTACGGTGGCTCTTTTGTATCTGGCCATCCACTACTGGGGGCCGGTTTCCGCGGCGCTGGGGGTGCTCATCGGGGCGGCGTGGCCGCTTTTCCTTGGCGCGGGCATTGCCTATGTGGTCAACATACTGATGCGCTTTTATGAAAAGCACTTTTTTCGCAAAAGCCGCCGGACGCTGGTCGCGCGCATGCGCCGTGCCGTTTGCATGGTGGCCGCGTATCTGACAATCATACTGATCATCAGTGCAATCGTAGTGCTGGTAGTGCCGGAGCTGGTGCGGGCGATACAGCTTTTGCTCAACGAAACGCCGGCGCTGATCGACCAACTCTATGAAACACTGATGCGCTATCCGGCCATTGCCCAATACCTGCCCAACGCCGGAACGGAACTGGGCGAAATCGGCGCAGACTGGCAACAGACGCTCACCCGCATACTCGACTGGCTGGGCGGCGGCTGGGACGGGGTGTTCAACTCGGTGCTGGCCACGGTTTCAGGCGTGTTTTCCGGTACGGTGACGCTGGTGATGGGCGTAATGTTCTCGTTTTACATCCTCTACAGCAAGGAACGGCTGGGACGGCAGGGGCACCGCCTTTTGCGCACCTACTTAAAGCCCAACTGGTATCACAAATTCTGCTACGTGCTGGGCGTGCTGGACGACTGCTTCCACCGCTATGTGGTCGGCCAGTGCATTGAGGCCGTGATTCTGGGTTCGTTGTGCATGCTGGGCATGCTGCTGTTTGGCTTCCCCTACGCGACGATGGTGGGCGCGCTGGTGGGGGCCACGGCGCTGATTCCCATCGCCGGCGCATATATCGGCGCGGGCGTGGGCGCAATCCTAATTCTGACCGTTTCCCCGGTCGAGGCGATCCTGTTTTTGTTGTTCATCATCATCCTGCAACAGATCGAGGGCAATCTCATTTACCCGCGCGTGGTGGGCACGAAGCTGGGCCTGCCAGCGCTGTGGGTGCTGGCGGCAATCACCGTGGGCGGAAACGTCATGGGCATCGGCGGCATGTTGCTGGCCGTGCCGCTGACCACCGCCATCTACCGCCTCGTGCGCGCCGACGTGCAGAAGCGGGAACTAAAAAAGACAAGGATATAGACAAATGCCGCCGCTTGCGAACGATTCGCAGGCGGCGGCGCTTTTATGTTTTCAGCCCAGCGCAATCTGCGGCAGGGCGCGAATGTCGTCAATCTCATAGCGGATTTGGTATTCATCGGGCGCAACCTTGCCCTCCGGGTTGAACCAACAGGCGTCTATACCGGCGCGGTTGGCGGCCAGTATGTCGCTGGTAAGGCTGTCGCCCACCATCAGGGCACGCTGGCGGTCTACGCCGCCCAAAGCGTCCAGCGCCGCGTAAAGCATGCGCGGGTCGGGCTTTTGAAAGCCCATCTCTCCGGAAATGATGAAGGCGGAAACATATTCCTTCAGCGGCGAGCGCTCCATGCGGCCGCGCTGCACCATGGTAATCCCGTTGGTCACAATGGCCACCGGCAACCGCGCCGCCACCGCCTGCACCGCTTCCAACGCGCCGGGCAGGAGCATGCCCTGCGTGGCCAATACCTCCGTATATGCCTCGCCCACTTCCTGTGGGTCGACTTCTATCTCATAATAATGCAGGAAATCGCGGAAACGGCGCACGCGCAACTCCGCCTGCGTCACTTCCCCGCGCTCAAACGCCTCCCAACAGGCCTTGTTCAGGCGGTGATAGACCTGCGGCGCGGACGCATCCTCGATGCCGAGGCGCGTGATAATCTCGCCAATGGCGTTTTTCTCTGCGCCGCGGAAGTCAAACAGCGTATCGTCCGCATCAATGAGAATGGCGTCGTAAAGCATGGCTTTCTCCTTTGTATGTATGCTGCAAGGCGCGCCTGCCCGCCCGACCTGATCTTTGCCCCCACACCCGCCGGCTGGGGCGCTCGCTCCTAAGGCAATGGCCTCCCCACTACTGGCCCTCTCAGCCCGAAGGCTGGCCGGACTTACCTCTAAGCCGCACCATGCTCACGGGAATTTTTCCCGCTTACGTGGGTCGTTTCGCCTGCGACTGGCATCGACTTGCAATCACGGACGCGGGCAGACGCGCCTTTCCATTATACCGCGAAAGCGGTCATTTCGTCAACCATGCCGCCAGGCGCTCATCCAGGGCGCTGAAACGGCGGTCGATGTAGTTGTTGTCCACCATGGCGCGCATGCACTGTTCCCGGCCGACCACCACCACCATCCGTCTGGCGCGCGTCACCGCCGTATAGAGGAGGTTGCGGGTCATCAACAGGCGCGGGCCGCTGACCAGCGGCAACACCACACAATCAAACTCGCTGCCCTGGCTCTTGTGTACGCTCATGCAGTAAGCGAGTTCCAATTCTTCCAGCTCGGCCAGGCCATAAGTGGCCACGCGGCCATCGTCGAATTCCACAACAACCATTTCTTCGCGGGCATCCGCATCGGCAATATAGCCGATATCGCCATTGAACACGCCCACGCCGTGCTCCGTGCCGCGCGACCATTCCAGGTCGTAATCGTTTTTGACCTGCATCACCTTGTCGCCGAGGCGGAACACCGTTTCGCCGCGCCGCAGCTCGCGCTTGCCAATCTCCGGTGGGTTGAGGGCCTGCTGCAAAACGGCGTTGAGGGCGTACACGCCCGCGTCCGTGCGCTTCATCGGGGCCATCACCTGTATGCCGCGCAAAGGGTCCACGCCCAGATAGCGCGGCAGGCGCGCCGTCACCAGCCGAACCACCGAATCCACGGCCGCGCGCATGCTTTCCTTGCGTTCGAGAAAAAAGTCCGTATCCCGTGTGCGGATCTCAGGATACTCGCCGCGATTGATGCGGTGGGCATTGCGCACAATCATGCTCGAGGCCGCCTGGCGGAACACCTCGGTAAGCGTCACCGAGGGTACCGCGCCGCTTTTGAGGATATCCCCCAGCACATTGCCCGCGCCCACGGAAGGGAGCTGGTCCTTGTCCCCCACCATCACCAGCCGCGTGCCCGGCGCAAGCGCGCGCAGGAGGGCGCGGAACAGGAAGATGTCCACCATGCTCATCTCGTCCACCACCACCGCGGCGCAGTCCAGGGGATTGTGCTCGTCGCGCAAAAAGCGCCCGTCCTCGCCCGCGTATTCCAGCAAGCGATGGATGGTGCGCGCGTTGCGGCCCGTGGCCTCGCTCATGCGCTTGGCCGCCCGGCCCGTGGGCGCGCACAGCTCCACGCCGCCCATTTCGTCGAGCAGGCGCAGGATGCACTTGAGCGTGGTGGTCTTGCCCGTGCCCGGGCCGCCGGTAATCACCAGCACGCCCTCGCGCTCCACGGCCTCCACGGCCTCGCGCTGCTCCGCGCACAGGCGCATTTCTTCCCTTTCCTCTACTTCGGCAATGGCCTGCGCCGCCCGGCCCGCCTCCTCCGCGCCCGCAAACGAGCGCACCAAGCGGGAAAGGCGATAGGCAGCGTCGCTCTCGGCCTCGTGGTACCAGGGCAGGTAGACGGCTGTTTCGCCGTCGATGTCCTCCGCCTCCAGCCCGCCGGAAAGGATCAGTCCGCGCAGGGCGTTGTCCACCAGTTCTTCCTCCGCTCCCAACATCTGCCGGGCGCGCTCCACCAACACCGTCAGGGGCAAATACATATGGCCCGAAGCCGCGCCCGCCTCGCTGAGCGCATAGCGCAGGCCGCTTTGTAGGCGAAACTCGCTGGAGAGGGAAAAGCCCATCGCCAGCGCCATGCGGTCTGCGGTTTTGAAGCCTACGCCTTCCACCTCGTCGGCAAGGCGGTAGGGGTTATCGTGCACCACGGCCTCGGTGCGGTCGCCAAACACGCGATAGACGCGCGCCGCCATCGCCGGCGTAAGGCCGTACTTCTGCAAAAACATCATCGCGCCGCGCATCTGGTTGTGTTCCTGAAAGCTCAGGGCAATCATGGCGGCGCGCTTTTCGCCGATGCCGGGCACTTCGGTCAGGCGGTGCGGTTCAGCTTCGAGCACATCCAGCGTGCGCGCGCCAAAGGTTTCCACAATCAGGCGCGCCGTGGCCTCGCCTACGCCGCGAATCAGACCGGAGGCGAGGTATTTTTCGATGCCGTCCAGGCTCTCCGGACGGATGGACTCCACCCATGTGACGCGGATCTGCCGCCCATACTCGCGGTGCTCGACCATTTCGCCCTCAAAGGCGGCGCGTTCCCCGGCCAACAGGAGGGGCATAGCCCCCACGGCGGCCAGGCGCTCGCCACCCTCGAGCTTCACCTGCGCCACGGTGAAGCCGTTTTCCTCGTTGCGGTAGGTGATCTTTTCAACGATCCCCTCAAATCTGGGCATAGGCGACCTCCCGGCCCGCGTGCGGGGTCATTGCTCCTGCTCCATGCGCAAAAGCCATTTCTTGGCCGCCATGCCGCCTGCGTAGCCCACCAGGGAGCCATCCCGGCCAATCACGCGATGGCAGGGCACAAACAGCGGCAGGGGGTTGTGGTTGTTGGCGCGGCCCACGGCGCGGCAGGCCTTTTCATTGCCCAGCGCCCGAGCCACATCAATATAGGCGCGCGTTTCACCATAGGGGATGCGGCGTACCTCTTCCCATACGCTCAACTGAAACGGCGTCCCACGGGGAGCAAGCGGCACATCAAAGGCGCGCCGTTCGCGCAAAAAGTATTCCCGCAATTCACGCTCGGCCTGATCGAGCACGGCGCTTTCGTGGGAGATGGGAAAGCCGCCGAAGCGCGCCTCAATCAACGCGCTGTTATCGGCAACCAGCGTCACCGGCCCGATGGGTGTTTCCACAAAACGGCAGGCCAGCTTATCCCGCGTTTTTTCCATAGATAAGGCACAGTCCTTTCAGGGTCAGAAGTCCATCCAATACGTCAATGACATTGGAATCCCCGGCGATGAGCAACGCCAAACCGCCCGTGGCGATCACCTTAGCTTCCGGCGCGCCGATTTCGCGCTTCATGCGATCCACCAGATAGCTCACCTGCCCGATGTAGCCATAAACGATACCAGATTGCATGTTGGCGACGGTATTTTTGCCGATCACCGCATCCGGCCTTTGCAACTCGAAGCGGGGCAATTTGGCCGTGCGATCGGTGAGGGCGTCGGCAGCCAGCTTGATGCCGGGGCAAATGGCGCCGCCGAGGAACTCACCGCGCTTGGATACCACGCCAAAGGAAGTGGCGGTGCCAAAATCAATGGTGATGCAGGGCCCGCCGTAAAGCTCGTAGGCGGCCACGGCGTTGGCGATGCGGTCGCTGCCCAGCTCGCGCGGGTTTTCGTATTTGATGTTGATGCCCGTCTTAATGCCGGGCTGCACGCTCATGGGCTCGATGTCAAAGTAGTTGCGGCACATGTGCTCAATGGTGAAGTTGATGGTGGGCACCACCGAGGAAAAGACGATGCCGGTGACATCCTTGGGGCCATATCCGGCATGGCGCAGCATGCTCAAAAGCGTTACGCCATACTCGTCCGAGGACTTGTTGCGGTCGCAGGAAATGCGGAAATACGTCTTTTGCTCCAGGCCGTCGAACAGGGCGGCCTTGATGTTGGAGTTGCCGATGTCAAGCGCAAGAATCATGCTTTTTACCTACTTCTTCTGAATTTTTTCCAAGGCAAGGACGACAGGCGTGGCAACGAGCGCCGCGACGATGGATTCCGCGCCGCCGCCGATTGCCCCTGTGCCGGCGATCAGGCCGAGGACGGCCGCGGCGTCCAGCGCAGTCAAAACATAAAACAGCAGCATCAGGCCCAGATATAATATCGTATTGGTAAGCGTTCCCGCCACCGCAGCCACCGGCAACGCCACATAGCGCCTTACGCCTCGTCCCGTCAGCAGGCGATGTACCCCGTAGGTTACGAGCGGCACCATCAGGCGCGGAAACATGCTCATCACCACCACCAGGAGCGGGCTTTCCGCCATCAGGTTCGACACCAGTGCCGAGGCTGGCAGGGGGATGCCAAAGGCGCGCAGCGTACTGACGATGCCAAAGGTAAGGCCAAGGGTGACGCCGCCCTTCAGCCCCAATGCAAGCGTGCCGATGATGACAGGGATATGCAGAATCGTGACATTGATAAAGCCCAGCGGAATGAGGCCCAACGGGGTCAACCCCAGAAGGATGACCAGGGCGATAAACATGGCGGTAAGCGTAAGTTGACGGGTGGCCTGTTTTGCAGTCATGGCAAATTCCTCCGTTCGAGTTCACATTTGGATACCCTACGATTTGCTGACAACGGTTTTTCTGTTCGGCTTCCTGCGAATGCCGACGCGCACATTATAGCATATCTTTGCATGCTTTTGTCTGATATTATGTAAAAATCGTTGTAAGAGGGCAGAAGAAATGCTATAATGTTTCCAGAAAACACAGGAGGTGCACAAATATGATTACCCGCAAATCCGAACGGACGACCGAAATGCGCGAAGCCATGCGCGGCGGCGCGGGCGCGGCCCTTTTAACGCCTGCCAGCAAGCAGCTTCCCGCCAACGCGCGGCTGTTTTCCGAAATCCGCCTCGCTCCCGGCTCGTCCATCGGCTATCACGTACATGAAAATGAAACGGAAATGTTCCTCTTCCTCGAAGGCGAAGGCCGCGTGATGGACGACGATACCGAAGTGCTCGTCCACCCCGGCGACTCGATGGCCACTTTCTCCGGCCATGGCCATTCCGTGGAAAGCATCGGGGATACCGACCTGGTGCTCGTGGCCGTTATTATCAAGGATTGACAGGCGCAGTCCAAAACGAATGCCGGCCCCTCTGCATTTGCGGAAAGGGGCCGGCTTTTTGGGCAGCTGGTACAGGTACCTCGGCTTTGGCGGGTTCTCGCTTTACGCCTTCCAGTCTGCCAGCAGAATGGAGAGCAATTCCTTGAGCTGGTTCTTTTGTTCCTCATTGAGCGCCGAAAACATATCCGGGTGTTCCCCAGCGCGGCATTTCCCGGCGCGGTCGCGGCCGGTTTGGGTGAGGCGGACAATGCTGCGGCGGCGGTCGGTCTCGTCGCGCTCGCGCTCGATGAGGCCGGCGCTTTCCATTTTGGCGAGGATCTCGCTGAGCGACCCCGTCTGTATGCCGAGGATTTCCTGCAATTCCCGCTGGCTCATGGATTCACAGTGGGAAAGGATGCGCAGAATGCGCCCCTGGCCGCTTTTACGGCCGCCCTGATGGTAAAGTACATGGCCACAGGCGCGCATCAGGGCGTAAAGGCCGTCTGGATTTTCCATGTCAACATCCGGCGCGCCCTCGCCACGCCAGCCGCCGTGGCCGCCCGGGTTCGGGCCATGGCCACAGCCGTGTCCATGCTCCCAGCCGCAGCCGCGCTCCTGACCATGGCGTTCCGGCCCATGTTCCCCGGCGCCACTCCGTCCGTGCCTGCCCGAATGCGGGCCACAGGCGTGTCCATGGCGGTGTTCGCAGTCGTGGTCATGGCCGTGATCATGCTCCTCGCTCGCCGGTAGCGCTATTTCCAGAAACTTACCTTCCTGATGTTGCTGTTCCAGGTATGCCCTTCCCCTACCGCAGCGCAGCGCGTTCAGAGGGCAATTCTTCGGGCAGCCATTGCAATAAGCGGTATTTTCCATAGGACTCTATCCTTTCATTGTATTTTTACTCGGTACCTTTGTATTATAGCATGCCGTCAATAAAATTATCAAGGTACCTTTTTATTTTATGCTACAAAACAAGCGCCGCCCTTCACATTCCCCCGAAAAGTTTCGAAGGAACGCAACGGACGGCGCGACAATACAACCGGAAAAGGGCGTTATTCGCTTTCCGCGCCCAGCTCTGCGCGGCGGCGGCGGATGGTATTCAAGGACTGGGAGAGCTCGCCTTCTACGGCGGAAAGCACCTTGTAGGCATCCTGGCTGGCCTTGATGCGCAGCTCGTTGGCCTCGACGCGGGCATCGTTTTTGATGATGCGCGCTTCCTCGCGGGCACGGCGCACGATCTCGCTCTCATCAAGCATGTGGTCGGCGCGTTCCTGCGCGTCGGCAATGATATCGTGGGCGCGGTTCTCCGCGTCCGCCAAGCGCTGGGCAACCTCTTCCTTGGCCTTTTCCAAGGCCGCGTTGGCGCGCATTTCCGCGCTGGTAACGCGGTTCATGGCCGTGGTTTCGGCGTTGCTCATGATGCGCGAGCGCTCATTGTACATTTTCATGCCGTACTGCACCGCGTCGGGGAGGTTTTTCTCCATATCGTCAATAATGCGCAGGCACTTATCGGCGTCAACGATCTTTTTATTCGTCAGCGGCACATTCGTGCCGGCGTTGATGGCGAGGCGAATGAGCTTGAGCAGCTCCAGGAAGAACTTGAGATCGTCAACCTCATCGGTCTCCTGCTCCGCGTCTATTTCTTCGCGGGGATCCAGCTCATCCTCATAGAATCTTTCCTGATCGCGCTCCATCTTACACACTCCTTTTTGAATCCGGCGCTTTGGCGCACGCCGCGTAAATATCGTTTGCGATTTCCCCGGGTACCATGCCTTCAATCGGCGCGCCATGCCGCGCGCAATCGCGCACGATGGACGATGAAAGCAGGCTATAAGACGGCGAACAGGCAAGAAACACCGTATCCAAACCGCCGATTGAGCGGTTGGCGGTCGCCATCTGCATTTCCAGAGGCAGATCGCTCGCATCGCGGATGCCGCGCAGAATTACATCCGCGCCCTCGCGCCGGGCCAATTCCACGAGCATTCCCGAATCGGCAACCACGCGCACATTTTGAAGGCCCTTTGTCACGCGCGAAAGCATTTCACGACGCTCTTCCAGAGAAAACAGATACGTTTTCTCCGATTGCGACAAGACGGCCACCACCACTTCGTCAAACAGCGCCGACGCGCGGCGGATGATATCCAAATGGCCGAGCGTGGGCGGCGAAAAGCTGCCCGCGTAAATCACCCTCATGTCCGTTCCCCTTTGATAAACTCCACGCGGGTCTCGCCGTAAAGCCGCCCATCCCGGACGGCAAATCCCTCCGGCAAAGACACCAGACGCGCCTCGGCGCGCTCCAGAACCACCGTCGCCTGCGGCGAAAGCAGCCCCCGCGCGCGCAACCGGGCCAGAGCGTCGCCATACGCCGCCTCCAGGCGGTAAGGCGGATCGAGGAACACCAAATCGTATTCCCCCTGCATGCGCTCAATAGCCTTGCGGTAATCCGCGCGGATAATTTCGGCGCGCTCCAGCCCTTCCGGGCCGAGCACAGCCTCGGCATTGCGGCGAATGCAGGCAATGGCTTTCGTGCTGACATCTACGATGGTTGCGCGCTCCGCGCCCCGGCTCAATGCCTCCAACGCCAGCGCGCCTGTACCCCCAAACAGATCCAACACTCGTGCGTCGTACACGCACGCCCCCAAAATGCCAAAGACCGACTCCCGAATCCTGTCCGCCGTCGGGCGCGTTTCTTCGCCCCCCGGCGCGTACAGCCTTCGGCCTCGTGCCTCTCCTGCTATTATGCGCATAGCCTCACCCACGCTATTTGTCGTAATTATATCATATTTGTGCAACATTTGCCAAGTGTTTTTTCGAAATAAAATCGAAATTTCTTCGCAAAGAGCGCAAAAAGGGCGCTTCCCTGGGGAAATCGCCCTGTCATTTTGGCGTTTGCAGCCCTGTTTTTGTTCCCGGCAGACAAAGAATCGGGAGAAATGCGCTATCCCTCCCAAGCCCGGCGCACGCGCGGAGAAAAGCCGAGCATAATTTCATAGGGAATGGTATCGCATTTGGCGGCCAGTTCGGCGGCGTCAATCCTTTCCGTACCCTGGCTGCCCAGCAGGACAATCTCGCTGTCCATGTCCACGCCGGGCACGCCGGTCACATCGGCCATGAGCATATCCATGCACACGCGGCCGATGATGGGCGCGCGCTTTCCGCCAACCAGCAGGTCGGCGCGGTTGCCGAGGATGCGCGGATAGCCGTCGCCATAGCCAATGGGCACGGTCATCACCCGTGTGCGCCGCTGCGCGGTAAAGGTGCGGCCATAACTGACCGTCTCCCCCGCCTCAATCCAATGCAGGCGCACCGGCCTGGCCGTGAGGCGTTGGGCCATTTCCAGCCCGGGGACCTCCGGCATGCAATACCCGTACAGGCCGATGCCGGGGCGCACCGCGTCGTGGCGCATGCCCTCGTAGCGTATGCCCGTGGTGGCGGCGTCGTGGACAAGCGGCGTGAAACCCGCCGCGCGCACACGCGCGACGGCGTGGGCAAAGGCGGCATCCTGCGCGCGCGTGAAATCCGCCTCAGTATCGGCGGCGGCAAAGTGCGTAAACATGCCTTCCATGCGCACATGCGGGCAATCCTTCCAGCGCGAAAGCAGCGCGTCCAGCTCGCCATCGCCGCGCGTTCCCAGGCGGGCCATGCCGGTATCCACCTTCAGGTGGGCAAGCGCGGGAAGGTTTTCCGCACACGCCGCGCGTTCCAGGCGCTCCAGGGCGTCCACGGCAAACACGGCCGGGGAGACACCGGCGCGCACCGCTTCGCGCTCATCGCCCGCGCACAGGCCGCCCAGCACGAGGATGGGGCGCGTTACGCCCGCCTCGCGCAGCGCCAGCGCTTCTTCAAGGATGGCAACGGCAAACATATCCGCGCCCGCGCTTTCCAAGCGGCGGGCGACGCGCGTGGCGCCGTGGCCATAGGCGTCGGCCTTGACCACGGCGATGAGCTTTACGTCCGGCGCGAGCGCGGCGCGGATTTTCCGGTAATTCCCTTCGATGGCGCGAAGGGAAACCGTCAGGCAGGTGCTTCTCACAAAGCGTCCACCTCGTCCTGCGAAAGCACGCGCACGCCCGCGTTTTTGAATACCTCCAAAGCGCGCTCCGGCTCGGAAAGGCGGAGGATGATCAGGGCGTGATCCTGCCGCCCGCGCACGAAGGAATAGGTGTATTCGATAAACAGGTCGTTGTCATCCAGCAGCGCCAGCACCTCGGCCAGCCCCATCGGGCGGTCGGGCACAGCCACGCAGATGACGTTGTTGACGCGGGTGGAGTAGTCCGCCCCCTTGAGCAGCTCCAGCGCCCGGTCGCACTCGCCGCCGCGCACCACACAGCGCACGATGCCAAAGTTCTTCGTATCCGCAATGGACACGGCCAGCAGGTCGATGTTGTTTTTGCCCAGCAGTTCCGTGAGCATGCGGAAACTGCCGCGCTTGTTCTCAAGAAAGACGGAGATCTGCTTAATGAACATCGTAGTCCCCCTTTTTGTTACAGCTTGCGCTTGTCGATGACGCGCTTGGCCTTGCCTTCGGAACGCGGGATGGACTTGGGCGCGACGAGCTTGACCTGGGCGGAAATGCCCACCACGGACTTGATACGCTCGTGGATGCCGCGCGCCAGCTCTTCAATGTGGGATACCGTATCGGAAACCATATCCTCGGTCATTTCCACCTGTACCTCGAGCGTATCGGCGGAATTGACGCGGTCCACCACCAGCAGGTAATGGGGCGCCACGCCCTCCAGGCCGACCAGCACGCTCTCAATCTGGGTGGGGAATACGTTCACGCCGCGCACGATAATCATATCGTCTGTGCGGCCGGTGATCCTGCCCATGCGCACGAGCGTGCGGCCGCAGGCGCAGGGCGTATCATCCAGCGTACAGATGTCGTGCGTGCGGTAGCGCAGCATCGGCATGCCTTCCTTGGTGATGGTGGTAAACACCAGCTCGCCCGGCGTGCCGTAAGGCAGGGGCTGTTCGGTGGCGGGGTCGATAATCTCGGGGATGACGTGATCCTCATTGATGTGCATGCCGTGCTTTTCCAGGCACTCGAAAGCCACGCCCGGGCCGCAAATTTCGGTCAGGCCGTAGATATCCAGCGCGTCGATGCCAAGCAGTTCCTCAATGCGCTGACGCATTTCCTCCGTCCACGGCTCGGCGCCGAAGCAGCCGGCCCTGAGCTTGAGTTCAGACAGGGGGATGCCCGCATCGCGGATGGACTCGCCCAGATACAGCGCATAGGAAGGCGTGCAGCACAGCATGGTGACGCCCAGTTCCTTAATCATCATAATCTGACGCTGGGTGTTGCCGCTGGACATGGGAACGACCGTTGCGCCCAGCCGTCCCGCGCCCTGATGCGCGCCAAGGCCGCCGGTGAACAGGCCGTAACCATATGCAACCTGCACGATATCGTCCGCGCCGCCGCCAGCGGCGGAGATGGTGCGCGCCATCAATTCCGTCCATACCTCCACATCGTGCTGGGTATAGCCGGATACGATGGGGCGGCCCGTGGTGCCGCTGGAGCCCTGGATGCGCACAATGTCGTGCAGAGGCGTGGCCAGCAGCCCATAGGGGAACTGATCGCGCAAATCCGTTTTTTCCATAAACGGCAGGTATTTCAAGTCTTCAACGCCGTGAATGTCCTCGGGACGGATACCCTTGGCGTCCATGCGCGCGCGGTAGACCGGCACATTGTCGTATTCGTGCTTGACCGTCCAACGGAGCCTTTCCGACTGGAGCGCGCGGCGTTCATCGCGGCTCATGGCCTCCATTTTCGGGTTGAACATATTGTGTTCCTTGGTTGCGGACAAGCGCAACACCCCCTGCGTTCAAAATCTGGTGTCATTATACTACCGCAACGTTAATTTTACAGGCATTCTGGCACAGTTCTTACGGCCTCCACGCGCGCTGATTCCCCAAAAAGCAACCGCGGCGGCAAAATACCGTCGCGGAATCATCCTTACTCCAGCGGCAGGGACAAGAGGCGAAAGCCCAGCCCATCGCAGGAGGCCTGATAATAAGTCACACCGCCCTTGACGCCACGGAAGGCGCCCGCAAGCGCCGCGCCGTGCAGATGGCCGTAGACGCAAATCTTTGCGCCATAGGCTTCCAACAGGTCGGAAACGCCCGCGCATGCTTCAGAAAGCGGCGGGTAATGCGCCATGACCACCAAATCGGCATCCGCCGAACGGGCGCGCGCATGCTTAAGCGACATTTCCAGCCGCAAACGCTCCCGCTCATAGATACGCTTATCATCCTCATCCTGCGCGGAAACGGGCAGCGTCCAGCCGCGTGAACCGGCATAGAGCACGCCGTCTATTTCCAAGGAGTCGTTTTGCAGGGCATACATACCCTCCGGCAAGGCGCGGCGCACGCGGCCAATGGCGCTCCACCAGTAATCGTGGTTGCCGCGCAAAATGATCTTGCGCCCGGGCAGCGCGCCCACGCGGGCGATGTCCTCCATCGCATCTTCCAGACGCATGGCCCAGGTCAGATCGCCGGGCAGGAGCACCACGTCTTCGTCATGCACGCGCTCCAGCCAGTCTGCGCGAATGCGCTCGAAGTGGTTTTCCCAGTGCGCGCCGAATACGTCCATCGGCTTTTCCCGCGCCGGCAGGTGCAAATCGGAAATCGCAAACAGCGCCAAGGTCAATCCTCGCCGTCTTCGTCCAGATCGTCCTTGTCCTCGTCGTCGAGATCTTCCTCGAAGCTCTCGTCGCCAAAGTCTTCGTCGGGCAAATCGTCGCCCAGGTCGATCTCGTTCATGGAGCTGACCGCGTCCATGGCGTCCAATTCCATAGAAGAAGAATCGCTCACGCCGTCCTCAGACGTATCGGAATTGCGGCGGGCGAATTCCTTCAGGCAATAGGCGCACAGCTCCTGTCCAGGCACCACGGGGTTTTCACCGCATTCCGAGCAAAGCTCAATCACGTCGTACTGTTCAGATTCGCCATGCAGCTCCTTGCGGCACACGGAGCACATCTTCTCGCCCTCGTTCATGTAATTCAATTCACAACGCGGGCATTTCACCAACGTCATATCTTCGCCTCCCAGTAAGACTTATGCCGCGCAAACCCCAGGATGCCTCCAATGGGCATGACGGCGTATCACCGCAAAATATGCAAGTACTATCATACACATTTCCAGCGTTATGAAAACCCGTTCGCGCCACAAATACCGTAAAATCTTTGTTATATTTTTTGTTCAGCCAGCCAAAGCGCCAGACGGGCAAGGTCGGCGGCGTATACATTGCGCAAAGATGGGTTATAAAGCATCGAAGCGGGATGGTACATGGGATACAGCGTTCGGCCCCCGGCGCTGAGAAAACCGCCGTGTATATCGCCAATGGACAGGCGTTCGCCGGTAACGGCGCGCAAGGGAACGTTGCCCAGCGTAACCACGCATTCGGGGGCAACCAGGGCGATCTCCCGCAAAAGCCACGGCGCAAAGATGCGCACCTCCTCCTGCGTAGGCGGGCGGTTGACCGTCCTTCCCGCCTGGGAGATGCGCACCGGGCGGAACTTGACGGCGTTGGTTACGTACAATTCGTCCCGTTTCAGGCCCGCACCCTGCAAGAAGGCGTCCAGGTTTTTTCCGGCGCGGCCTACAAATGGGCGTCCCTCCAAAGCCTCGCGCTCGCCAGGGGCTTCGCCGACGAGCATTACGCGCGCGTGAAGCGGACCCTCGCCAAAGACGAGTACCTTGCGCTCGCTCTCGTAGACCTCGCGCACAAAGCTTTCCAGTTCCCTGCGGAATTTATCCATGCTGCACCTCGCGCAACTTATCACGCAGTTTTTGAAAATCCTCCCACGCCTCGCGTTTGCGGGCGGGGTCGCGCAGAAGCGCCGCCGGGTGGAAGGTGGGCATCATCCACACGCCCTTGCGCTCGAACCAGCGCCCATGGTCGCGGGTGATGGAAACCGGCTCCCGCAGCGTATACTGGCAGGCCACGCGGCCCAGCAACGCGATGACCTTTGGCCGCACCAGCGCTACCTGCGCGCGCAGATAGGGCAGGCAGGCCTCGGCCTCGACCGGGTCGGGGTTGCGGTTTCCCGGCGGGCGGCACTTGACCACATTGCAGATATACACCTCCGCACGCTCCAGGCCGATGGCATGGATCATGCGCGTAAGCAGCTCGCCCGAGCGGCCCACGAACGGCCTGCCCAGCCGGTCTTCCTCCGCGCCCGGGCCTTCGCCAATGAACATCAAATCCGCGGCGGGATCCCCTTCGCCCGGCACGGTATTCAGTCTGCCCCGGCAGAGGCCGCATTTTTCACAATCGCGCACCTCCGCCAGCAGGGAACTCCAGGAAACGCGCACGCGCTTTCCCCCTCCTCAAAATAAAAAAGCCCCGGCTACTGCTGGGGCGCCTGTGTTTCCTCCGGCATAATCAGCGCTGAGGTAATGGAATACTCAATGGAAGCAAAAGTGGTTTGGGCGTCGTTGCGAATCCACGTGACCAGCGAAGCCAAAAGCGCTACGCACGCGAAAATCAGCAGCATGCTGCCAATGGTCGCCAAAAAATCAAACATGCCCGCAAACACGCGCAGCCGCAGCTTTCGGCCTTCTTCTTCTTTCTTGGTTACAAATCTTGGCATGGACATATCCTCCCGGTGCGCACAGTATAGCATGGCCGCGGCGAAAATGCAAGCGCCGCCGCGCAACGGAATTGTGGCAAAATCACGCCTACACGTAATCGCGCCAGGCGCCCGCCTCGTCCCGGCCGGTGAGCGCGCCTTCACCAGACAGGCCGGGAAAGCCCTGCTGCCGCAGCGCCTCATATAATAAGACGGCCACTGAATTGGAAAGGTTCAAACTGCGGGCGCTTTGGCGCATGGGAATGCGCACGCAGCGCTCGCAATTGGCCTTGAGCAGCGTTTCCGGCAGCCCCCGCGTTTCGCGGCCGAACACGAGGAAATCATCCGGCCCGTAAGATACCTGACAGTAGTCGCGCGGCGCCTTGGTGGTGGCAAAGTGCATGTTCGCATCCGGATACTTTTCCACGAATTCCCGCCAGCTTTTGTGCACCTCATAGGTCATCAGGTACCAATAGTCCAGCCCGGCGCGCTTTAAGTAGCGGTCGGAAATTTCAAAGCCCAACGGCTCGATCAGGTGCAGCTTAGCGCCGGTGGCGGCGCAGGTGCGGGCGATATTGCCCGTGTTCTGGGGGATTTCCGGCTCAACCAATACAATGTGCATCATGAAAGTACCTTCTCAAACAGGAATTTGCCCACGCCGCCCTCGGCGTGGTGCGGGGCGACGAAGCGGGCGGCGCGGCGTACGCTTTCCTCGCCGTTTGCCATGGCCACGGACGCGCCCGCATAGGAAAGCATGGGCAGGTCGTTGGTATTGTCGCCAAAGGCCATGACCTGCTCAGGCGGTATTTCCAGCCGCCGGGCGAGGAATTCCAGCGCCGAGCCCTTGTCCACGCCCGGCATCATCACCTCAAGGTTGTCCGCGCGCGAACTGGAAACGGACATGCCCAGCGGGGCGATGCGCTCAAGGATCTCCGCAAAGCGGGGATCGTGCGCCGTGCCCAGCGCGACGAATTTGTAGGGCCGAATCAGCCCCTCGGCGCGCAGGCGCTCCTCGTCGTCCACCATTTCATAAACGTAAGGCCCGCTGCGGCTCACATGCGCGTAATGGTGCCCAAAACGGCTGTACAAAAAGCGCTGGGAGGAATTGCCCATGTAGGTGTGCCCGCGCGTATAGACGGTGTAGTAAAGCCCGGAGGCACGCATGGCCTCGTAGACGGCCTGTGTGTGCGCCTCGTCGTACACGCTTTCCAGAAGCGTCGGCCCGTCCGGGCCTTCGTCAATGCGCGCGCCGTTGACGGAAATCACAAAGGGATTTACATCCAACGCGCAGGCAAATTCGCGCAGCGTTTCAAAACTGCGGCCGCTGTTGAGGGCCAGATAGATGCCGCGCGCGGCGCAGGCGCGCAGCGCGCGCACGTTGATTTCCGGAAACTGCCCGTCCGCGCCCAGCAGCGTATCATCCATGTCAAAGGCGATCAGGCGAATCTGCAAGTTCCTTCCCCCAATCCGGTTCCGGGGCTTCAAAGCGGTAGCCCTCGTATTTTTCCAGCGCGCCCGCGAGCGGCTCGACGAGCCGGCACCACAGGTGCAGCCGCGCCGCCCTGTCCGCACGATCGCCGTATTTGTCGTCGCCCAGCAGCGGGTGCCCGTAAAAGGCCATGTGGGCGCGGAGCTGATGGGTGCGGCCCGTGACCGGCTCCAGTTCTATCAGGGAGCGGCCTTTGCCCAGCGGTTTGAGCACCCGATAGCGGGTCGTAATCGATTTTGCGCCCTTGCCGGGCTGTTTGACGACGCGCACTGTGGCGCGGGCGGCGTCCTTGACAAGATAGTCCCTCAGCTCACCCGCCTGACTCTTGAACGCGCCCAACGCCACGGCGCGATATACCTTGCGAAGCTGGTGGTCATGAAAAGCGGCCAGGCCGCGCGCATACGTATCTTCATCCAGCGCGGCAAGCAGCACGCCGCCGGTTTGGGCGTCGAGGCGGTGCAGAAGGCGGGCATCGGGGTTGTAGGCGCGCAGGCGCGCAAGCAGCGTATCCGCGCCGACGCCATCCCTGTCCACGTCCACAGGCAGCCCCTGCGGCTTTAACACGGCCAGCAAATGGCCGTCGTCAAAGAGCGCGTCAAGGGAAAAGGCGGCGTTTATATAGAGCATCAGCTCATCGCCGCCGCGCACCACGTCGACAGGCGCGATGCGCGCGCCGTTCCGCTTGACGTCCCGGCGGGCAAACGCCGCGCGCACCTCCCGCTCAGGCAAAAGCGGCCAGGCGCGGCGGATATAGCGGCGCGCGGGCATTTCCCCCACGCCGTCCGGGATGCGATGCGTAATCACGGCGGTCTTCCTTTCAAAAAGGGCGAGGCTTCCGCCCCGCCCGGATAGATGTTGAAAATCAGTCGAGCTTCATGACCCAGCCGAAGTCGTCCTTCAGCTCGCCATACTGGATGCCGGTGAGGTTGTCGTAGAGCTTCTGCGCCACCGGGCCGATTTCGCCGTTGTTGATGATGAGCTTTTCGCCCTTCCAGCACAGCGCGCCCACCGGGGAAACCACGGCGGCGGTGCCGGTGCCGAAGGCCTCGTCGAGGTGGCCGGCATGGGCGGCGTCGAAGATTTCCTGAATGGCGATGCGGCGCTCCTCGGCCTCATAGCCGAGGTGCCTGGCCAGCTTGAGGATGGAATCGCGGGTGATGCCGGGCAGGATGGAACCGTTGAGCATCGGGGTAACGATCTTGCCGTCGAGCACGAACATCATGTTCATGGCGCCGACTTCCTCGACGTACTTCTGCTCCACGCCGTCGAGCCAGAGCACCTGCGTGTAGCCCTTTTCCTCGGCGATTTCACCGGCGCGGATGGAAGCGGCGTAGTTGCCGCCGGTCTTGGCAAAGCCGATGCCGCCGCGCACGGCGCGCACATACTGATCCTCCACATAGATATCCACGGGAGCCAGCCCGCCGGGATAGTATGCGCCCGAGGGCGAGAGGATGATGTAGAATTTATAGGTATGCGCGGCGTGTACGCCCAGCATGGGGTCGGTGGCAATGATGGTGGGGCGGATATAGAGGGTCGCGCCCTGCGTGTGGGGCACCCAGTCCTTTTCCACCTCGAGCAGCTTTACAAGGCCGGCCATGGCCACGTCTTCGTCAAACTGGGGAATGGCCATGCGCTCAGCAGAGCGGTTCATGCGCGCAAAGTTATCGCGCGGGCGGAAGAGCTGCAGGCCGCCGTCCTTGCGGCGATAGCACTTCATGCCCTCGAAAATCTCCTGGCCGTAGTGCAGAACCGACGTAGCCGGGTCGAGGGAGAAGTTGTGGTACGGCACCACGCGGGGGTCGTGCCAGCCCTTTTCCACGGAGTAATCCATTTCAAACATATAGTCGGTAAAGAGCTTGCCAAAGCCCATCTTGCTCTCATCCTGCGGCTTCTGCCTAAAGGAAGTCGCCTGTTCAAAGCGAATGTCCTGCATTGTGAAACCTCCGTATCGCAATCAATTTTGAATTATTATACGCCGTATAAGCGCGCATTGCAAGCGGGAAAGCGTTATTTTAACGCGCCGCGGTTGCGGGAAAGAATGACGCGGCTTATAATAAGGCCATACATCGCAAAAAGGGGGTGCCGCCATGACGCCGCTTCTGCCCCGCGCGCGGGTCGTTAAGCAAATTGCGCGCTATGGCGGGGATATACTCACCCATGCCGCCATGCAGGGCACGAAAAATTTCCCGCATCACGGCCAGACCAGCGTGTTTGCCCATTCGGTGGCCGTGACCTATCTATGCGTCGCCCTGGCGCTGCGGCTGCGCCTGCATGTAAATATGCGCGCGCTGGTGCGCGCCGCGCTTTTGCACGATTACTTCCTTTACGACTGGCACGCCTTCGACGGCGGCGAGCACCGCCTGCACGGTTTTTTCCATCCCGGCAGGGCGCTTAAAAACGCGCGGGCGGATTTTGCGCTCTCGCCCATCGAGGAAAACGCCATCCTGCGCCACATGTTCCCGCTCACGCTCATCCCGCCGCGCTGCCGCGAGGGGTGGCTCGTCTGTCTGGCGGACAAGATTTGCGCCGTTTGCGAACTGGCCGCGCCGGCCTATTTGCGCCTTGCCGCGCCCGTAGCCGAACGACTCGCGCGCAAAGCGCCTCCTCAGGCGGGCGGGGCTTCTTCCTCTTTCCACGCATAGTAGAATTCGTCAAGGCGCACCGGCTCCAGCGTGCCTTCGGAAAGGTCGATCAATTTTGCCTCCAGCGCCGCCGCGTCCGTATCGCGCACAAGCAGCGTCAGCGTCACCTGCTCGGCAAACGCCTTGTCCTCCACAAGCACCGGGGCGGACTTCAAAAAGAACTCCACGCGGCTGAGCATGGCGTAGGGCACATCCACGAGGATGCGCAATGTCGGGTGCATCACGCCCACGCCGCAGGCGTTCACGGCCTCGGCCGCGCCGCGCGAATAGGCGCGCACCAGCCCGCCCGCGCCGAGCAGTATGCCGCCGAAGTAGCGCGTCACCACCACGCAGCAGTTGGTCACGCCCCGGGCCTTGAGCACCTCGATGATGGGCATACCGGCTGTGCCGCCGGGCTCGCCGTCGTCCGAATAGCGCATCACGCCCATGTTCGCGCCGACGATATAGGCGTAGCAGTTATGGGTGGCGTCCTTGTAGGTTTCGCGCATTTCCGCGAGGAAGGCGAGCGCCTCCTCCTCGCTTTCCACCGGCTTGCCATGGCCGATGAAGCGCGATTTGTTGATGACAAACTCCGCGTCCGCGCGGGAGATCAGCGTCTTGTATGGCTTCATGCTCTCCTCCCTGCAATAACAGTATGCCCGCGGCGATTCCGCCGCGGGCAATGCGGTTTTCAGGCGAGCACAAAGCGATGGTAACTCTTTTTGCCCTTGCGCACCAATGCGCCCTCGCCTTTGAGCATTTCCGGGGTGAAGCGGAAGTCCACATCCGTCACCTTTTCGTCGTTCACGCTCACGCCGCCCTGCTGGATGGCCTTGCGCACCTCGCCATTGGACTTGCACAGCCCGGCGCGGGCCAACAGCGCCACCAGACGGCTTTCTTCAGCCAGCTCCTCGCGGGTGAGGCTGGTGGTGGGCACGCTGCCGCCCAGTGCGCCGCCGCCAAAGAGGGCCTCGGCCGCGTCGCGGGCCTTGATGGCCTCTCCCTCGCCGTGGATGAGCTTGGTGACTTCATAGGCCAGCACGCGCTTGGCCTCGTTGATGGCCGCGTCCTTGAGCGCGCCGAGGCGGCGCACCTCGTCCATCGGCAGGAAGGTCAGAAGCGCCAAGCACTTTTCCACGTCCGCGTCATCCACGTTGCGCCAGTACTGGTAGAACTCGTAGGGCGAAGTGCGGTTGGGATCGAGCCAGAGCGCGCCCTTTTCAGTCTTGCCCATCTTGCGGCCGTCGGAGGTCAGAAGCAGCTTGAAGGTCAGGGCAAAGGCAGGCTTCTGCTCCTTGCGGCGAATCAAATCCGCGCCGGAGAGCATGTTCGACCACTGGTCGTCGCCGCCCGCCTGCAAGATGCAGCCATAGCGCTTGAACAGCTCCAGGAAGTCGTAGGACTGCATAATCATGTAGTTGAACTCCAGGAACGTCAATCCCTTTTCCATGCGCTGCTTGTAGCACTCGGCGGTGAGCATGCGGTTGACCGAGAACAGCGAGCCGACTTCGCGCAGAAAGTCGATATAATTGAGGCCCCGCAGCCAATCGGCGTTGTTGGCGATGATGGCGGCGTTTTCGCGGCCGGAATCGAAATCGAGGAACTTCGCCATCTGCTTTTTGATGCAGGAAACGTTGTGGTCGACGGTTTCCACGGTCATCATCTTGCGCAAATCGCTCTTGCCGGAGGGGTCGCCGATCATGCCCGTGCCGCCGCCCATCAGGGCGATGGGACGATGGCCGGCGCGCTGCAGATGCGCCATGGCCATGATGGGGATGTAGTGGCCGATGTGCAGGCTGTCGGCGGTGGGGTCAAAGCCGGTGTAGAAGGTGACCATGCCCTCGTCGAAGGCCTTGTAAAGCTCGTCCTCAAAGGTGACCTGGGCGATAAAGCCGCGCTCTTTCAAGATGTCCAGTGCGTTCAACGGTATATCCTCCTGTTATTGAGCCAATGCCGCGCCCAGCGCGCGCATGCCCTTGTCGATATCCTCAATAGTGGCGTTTGAGAAGTTCAGGCGCATGGTGTTTTCGTGGCC
>DVFZ01000120.1 GCA_018712945.1 Candidatus Pullichristensenella stercorigallinarum
CTACGGCAATGGCATCGCGCTTCCCTGCGCGGCGTTCGTCCTGCGCGGCGTTGCGGCAGTATTAAAGGAGGAACCGCCTTGCAAATAACGCTCTACACCAACCGCTGCCCCTGCTGCGAGGTGTTGGAAGCCGCCCTCAAGGCCGCTTCCCTTGATTTTGAGGCTGTCACCGACACCGGCCAGATGCTGTCCATGGGTATGACGCACCTGCCCATGCTGTCCGTAGACGGCACGATGATCGAGACCAACGCCATGGGCGGCAAACAGTCCGCCACGCCCTATGCCTTTCACATGTTGCCGCCCAACGCCGTGTTCGCCGCGGCGGAAGTCGCCCGGCAAGGCGCGGAGAAGTACAGCGAGACGATGCTGGACCGTAACTACAAGCGGATCCCTGCAGAAGAACATGTCAACCACGCCGTCCAGCACCTGTTCGCCTACCTCGCAGGCGACGAGAGCGACGACCATCTCAGCCATGCCATCCTGCGCGCCATGTTCGCCTATGAGGTGGACCATGAACGTGAGCGGACAAATGGCTATGCCTGAGCGCCTGCGCATCCTGGCGGCAGACCTGTCGCTGCGTTGTCCCGGCTTTGCCGTCCTTCAATATGAGGGCGGCAAAATCTCTATTGAGCGGCTCTGCCACCTGGACAACCGCAGAAGCAGGGCCAGCCATGGCGAAATACTCGCCGCCATCTGCAGCCTCATAACCGGTTAGTCTTCCGGCATCGACATATTCGTGCGGGAGCGGGCGTTTTCCCGCTTTCCACAGGAAACGCAGGCGCTGTTCAAGGTGGTTGGGATCGCGGATATGGCCGTATGGGAACACGCAAAGCAAGCGTGGGAGGAGATCGCGCCTGCCACGGTCAAAAAGCTGCTGACCGGCTCCGGCAAGGCCGGAAAGGAGGAAGTCGCCGGGGCTTAGGAGCGCTATGTTGGCTGCCACAACTACAAAACCGACGACGAAAGCGATGCGGTTGCCGTGGGCGTCGCATGGCTTCGTGACAGAGAGAATTTACAGGAGAAACTACCGCCCGGAAACTTATAAGCCGTGTACAAATTTTATTCGCCTTATGTCTCCTTTTCCTATAATAACACGACATAAGACGTTTTTGTATCAGGATTCCGCCTCTGCTTCGTCCTTGACAGGCGCAAAAGAGGCGCCTACACTTTATTTGGGAGGCTTAGAAATATGTAGAAGATTTCTTAGACAGCACCCGCGAACCTTGAAAACTGCATACTGAAAGAAAATGCGCAACCAACTGTGCAGACGCATACAGTTCACAACTGCAAGGTAACGTCTGTTTTCAGCAATACTGCAGATCCGGGTATTCGCAGGGATGTTGCCCAAATGTTGCTGGCGGCATTTCAGAGCAACTTGAAAAGGAGTGCGAAAAATGAAACGCGTATTGTGTCTGTACAGAGTCAGCACGAAGAAACAATTGGATCCTTCATCGGATAAGACCAAGGCGGACATTCCTCTGCAGCGCAAGGCCTGCAAGGAGTTCATCGATGCGCATCAGGATTGGGTGCTTTGCAAGGAAATGTACGAACGCGGCGTTTCCGGCTATAAGGTATCTGCCGATAAGCGGGATGCGATCGTGGACATCCGCGCCGAAGCGCTCAAGAAATCCTTTGACATCCTGCTGGTGTTCCTCAGCGACCGCCTGGGGAGACGCGAGGATGAAACACCTTTTGTGGTCGAATGGTTTGTCAGGAACGGCATCGAGGTCTGGAGCGTCAACGAGGGGCAGTTAAAGGCGGAATCGCATGAGGAAAAACTGTTAAACTACATTCGGTTTTGGCAGGCCAATGGCGAAAGCCTGAAGACTTCGATCCGTGTCTCGGAACGGCACAAGCAGATGGTCGAGGACGGCATATGGCGAGGCGGTGTGTGTCCGTATGGATACAGGCTTGTCTTCAAAGGGAGAATCGGCAAGAAAAACCGGCAATTGCTTGATCTTGAGGTAGACCCTGAAAAATCCGCAATCGTACAGGAGATATTCAGATTGCTCTGCCTGTGCGGTTACGGCACATATCGCATAGCGAACCATCTCAATGCAAAATACTCCGACCCCGAAAAGATTTGGACGCCGCGCACGATCATTGCCATGCTCCGCAATCCGATCTACACAGGCAGAATGCGCTTTAAAGACACGGTCACGTCCACGCCGCTTGAAGAATTGCGCATCGTTTCTGATGAGATGTTCGAATTTGCAGAGCGTATTTTGAAGGAACATATTCCCAAGAAATATGCGTTGACGAAGCGTGGGAATTTCAAAGAAGTAAGCCGGTCAGCCGATGCGCCGTTGCCTGCGAAAACCAAAACGCAGGTCTATGGCGCGTCCTTGCTTTCAGGGCTTTTGTACTGTGCGCATTGCGATCATAGACTGGTCGGGACCTACCACACAAAAATCAATGCCCGCGGAGAGCGCGTGTACCGCCCGGTGTACCGCTGTTATAACGGAGCTGTCCAAGCCAAAAATTGCAGCGGTCAGCGGACATACTCCGCGGCGCGAATCGAGGATGCAGTGCTTGCAACGGTTCACCAGTATTTTTCGACCTTCAGCGAAACGATTGATGAAGTTTGGAAGGAACAGGCAAAAGCGCAGTTGCAGCGGAAACGCGGTCTGGATGTCCGAAACGCTCAGGCGGAACTTACAAAGCTCCAACAGAGGCAAAATAAGCTCAAGGAGGAGGCGATCAAAGCCTTGACCGGCGAAAGCGTTTATGCGCCGGAAATGATCCAGGAACTTCTTGTCTCCAACACGGAAGCGATGAACAAGGCAGAGGCGGAACTTCAAAGCGCTGAAAAGGACAGGGCGGAACTCGATGCGAAACTGAAGGAATTGGTTCGTCAATACGAAAGCATCCATGATTGGGCAGAAGTTTTTGACGCAGCCGGAGTCGATGAGAAGAAGATGATCCTCTCACGTATTATCGGCAAGATCACCGTGAACCGCAACTACGATATAACAATCTACTTCTTCCTGACGTTGGATGATTTCAAGCACGCGCTTGTGGAGGAAGGAAGAGACAATGTGGAGGCTTGCGAAGAACCCGTCAGAAAAAGGCACTTTGCCTGAAAGTAGTCAATTTGTTCCTTGATGGGAATGCAGGAGACATCAGCGATCATTTGCCTTCTTCAGAGCAGGGGCTGTACGAATTGCCTTCAAGATGGTATAATCTTTGATAAGCTGTTCTTGATCAGCTGGTTTGAGGTACTGGTGCGTAAATTGGGGATAAAGTACGGATACCTCGGTAGCGCGCAACGTTCGCATCGTTGAGGTCAGGGGTTCGAATCCCCTACGCTCCACCATCACAAAACCACCAAGAATTGGTGGTTTTCGTTTTGTCTTTTTAGGCTGCATTAAAGCAACGCGGCTTTCTGCCATTCAAGCGGATGATTAACTACGGTTGTGCCTGCAAATGCGCAATGCAGAGACGCTTGTTGCCGCATTCGAAAAGGAAACTGGCCTTTGAAGCGCCCATGTGTACTTTGGTTCGACTTTTGATCCGGGTCAACTTTGCAGGGAAACTGCCGGGCGCGAATCCCTTCGCACTTTGCCATATATGCCGAAACAGGGAAGAAGATGCGGGCAGGGGCTATCGCCCCGAAGTTACTTATATTATATGAAGTCGCGGCTGCGGCAAATAGCCCTTTCCAGAAGCGGCGCTTCGGTTTTTCTTCACTTTCCATAACGATGCCGCCATGTTGCGCTATGCGGCGTTTTTGCAATCCAGCGTAAAAAGTTGTTGACAAATAATGACATCTGCGTTACGCTTAATACATCCCCTCAAACCATATGGCAGGAGATGAAAAAACAATATGGATGCCTATCTGGCCGGTTTGGCAACCGAAAGTGTCAGCGAAACGACGCGCGATATCGACCTGTGCTCCACACAGGAAATGGTAGAGATGATGAACCGCGAAGATGCGCGTGTCGCCGAGGCCGTACATGCCGAGTGCGGCCACATCGCACAGGCTGTGGATCTCATCTACGGTTGCCTGCGGCGGGGTGGACGGCTGATCTACCTCGGCGCGGGTACCTCGGGGCGCCTGGGCGTGCTTGACGCCTCGGAATGCCCGCCAACCTTTGGCGTAGACCCCGCAATGGTGCAGGGCTTCATTGCCGGTGGCGACCGGGCGCTGCGCCATGCCGTAGAAGGCTGCGAAGACAGCGCCGAGGATGGCGAACGCCTGATCGACGAACTGGCCGTGGGCGCGGACGACGCGGTTGTTGGCATTACCGCCAGCGGTAGCGCCACCTATGTGCTGGCCGCCATGCGGCGAGTGAAAGCCCGCGGCGGCGTGGCCATCGGCCTGTGTACCAACGCGCATACGCGCCTGGAGGAAATCTGCGATGTCACCGTTGCCCCCCTGGTCGGGCCGGAGGTCATCACCGGCTCTACGCGCCTCAAGTCCGGTACCGCGCAAAAGATGGTTCTGAATATGTTTACCACCTGCGCAATGATCAAGCTGGGCAAGGTCTATGGCAACTTGATGGTTGATCTGCGCGCCAGCAACAAAAAGTTGGTAGATCGCTCCCAGCGGCTCATCATGCACGCCACTGGCGCTTCTCCCGAGGCGGCGGCGCGCGCGCTCGAGGCGGCGGACGGCCATACCAAGCTGGCGATACTCATGGTCAAAACCGGTCGTGACGCGGCCCGCGCCCAGAGGCTGCTCGATAGCTGCGAAGGCCGCTTGCGTCAGGCCATACAGATTGCGGAGGAGGAAGACAGGAATGTTTGAAGCGCTTACGAAGAAAAGTGTCCACCGCGTGGTCGGCATGATTTCCGGCACATCTGTGGACGGCGTGGACGCGGCGCTGGTCGAGATTTCCCGCGAGGGCGATACTCGCCAGGTAAAATTGCTGGCTTTTGAAAACAATCCGTATCCCCAAGAGGTGCGGCCGCGGATTTTCGAATTGTTCCGCCCGGAGAGTTCAACGGTGGATAAGATCGGCTATATGAACTTCCTGCTGGGCGAAATCTATGCCCGCGCGGCGCTGGGCGTGATCGCCAAGGCCGGGCTTGCCCCCGCCGATGTGGATTCGATCGGTTCCCACGGACAAACCATCTGGCACGAGCCGGATGCGCAGATGCAGGACGGCCTGCCTATTCGCTATACCGTGCAAATTGGCGAGGGCGCGGTAATCGCCGCGCGCACCGGCATTCCCACGGTGTCTGATTTCCGCGTTGCCGATATGGCCGTAGGCGGCCAGGGCGCGCCGCTGGTGCCGTTTCCGGAATATCTGCTCTACCGCCGGGAGAACGAGAGCATATTGCTCCAAAATATCGGCGGCATCGGCAATATGACCGTAATGCCTGCCGGAGCCACGCCGGATCGTGTATTCGCCTTTGATACCGGCCCTGGCAATATGATTATTGACGCGGTTGCCGGCGCAATCTCGGGCGGACGCCTCAAGTGCGACCTCAACGGTGACATTGCCGCCCGCGGCCATGTGGATCAGGAGTTGCTCTCCCGCTTGCAGGAAGATGAATACTACGCCCAGAAACCGCCCAAGACCACCGGCCGTGAGCGTTTCGGCACGCAATATGCGCAGCGCATATTGGACGCACGCGCGCAGCATCCCATCAGCGACGAGGACTTGCTGGCCACCGTAACGCGCTTGACCGCCTGGTCGATCGCGGATGCTTACAAACGCTTTGTAATGCCGGTGTGCGTAGCTTCTGAGCTGATCGTCGGTGGCGGCGGCAGCTACAATAAGACGCTTTTGAAGTACCTTTCCGAGGAATTCGCTCCCTGCGGCGTTTCCGTGCGCACGCAGGAAGATCTGGGCTTCAACAGCGACGCCAAGGAAGCGGTTGCCTTTGCGTTGATGGCCGACTGCTGCGCGATGGGAGAGGTCAATGTGCTGCCCAGCGTCACTGGCGCTTCTGTGGCCAGCGTGATGGGGAAGATATCGCTTCCGCCTCGGAATGGATGCCTTTCCTGACCGCAAATTCTTGGCTTGCGGCCACAGCTTTCACAAAAATTCTTCAAACGACTGGACTTTTTACCGGCAATTTGCTATCATATAACATGGCAAGGTGGAGGCCGGGTTTGAGATTGAAGGTGTACGCAATGGATTCTTCCAAGGTAGAGGGGATTATCCGGGATTACAGCCTGCGCGGCTACTATCCCACGGCGGTTTGCCAGGTATTCAATGCCCGCGAAACACTCTGCCGCTTTGCCGTGGGCGACGCTACGCCGGATTCCTGGTTTGATCTGGCGTCCGTAAGCAAAATCGTGTGCGCGACGATGATATTCTCCCTGATGGACGAAGGACGCCTTGCTCCGGAAGATCCGGTGCTTCCATATCTGGATGGGACGGGAGAGGTTACGCGCAGACGGCTTGCCGGGGTGACGTTGCGCCATTTGCTCACGCATACTTCCGGCATCGTGCCGTGGTATCCATTTTACGCCGATGGCCGCCCGTTTTTTACCGTGCTTGAGCATGTCCTTTCCACTACGCCGGCTGAAGAAGGCATGGCATACAGCGACTTGAATTTCATGCTGCTGGGCGTAATCTTCTCGCGCGTGAGCGGCCTTTCCCTGCGTGAGGGATTGGAACGCTATATCCGCCAGGGCCTGGGCATCAAGGAAATGGCCTATGGGCCAGTGGATGCGAGCCTGTGCGTGCCTTCCTGCTTCGGCAATCAGATCGAAAAGGAGATGTGCCGCGAACGAGGCTTGCACTTTGAAGGCTGGCGGGAGGATGGCGTAAGCGTGCGGGGCACGTGCAACGACGGCAACGCCTTTTACTACTGGCACGGCGCCAGCGGGCACGCGGGCGTGTTTGCCACGGCGGACGCCCTGACCAGATTGTGCCAGTTTTACATGAATACTGCGAAGCCCGCCTTTGTGCGCGCCATGGAGGAAACGGTATGCGGCCGAGGCTTGGCCTTCGACAAGCGCGATGTCTTTCCGGAGGGCTGCGGGCATTCCGGTTTTACCGGCACCAGCATCTACTTCAGCCGCGCGCACGACATCGGCGCGGTGCTGTTGACCAACCGCCTTTGCCGCACATCGCAGGAACCGGCCAATATGCAGGATGTGCGCCGCGCGCTTCACTACGCGCTTCTCGATCGGGAACCGCCCCAGGTGGTATAGACAGGTGGATGAACCTGTGCGATACAAATTTTTAGAAAAGAGGTCGTTACATGAAAAGCTTACGCAAGTTCCTGGCTGTCCTCATGGCTCTGACGCTCTGCCTGACGCTCTTTGGCGGCGCATTTGCCGAAGAAGAGCCCTCTGGCTCCCAGGTGCTCCGCTACGGCACAGACACCTGGCCGGCCGGCTATGACCCGCACACCATTTCCGCCATCGCGGCCACGCGCGTGTTCAACCAGGTGTACGAAACCCTCATCGGCTTCAACCGCGATATGACCTACCGTGGCATTCTGGCCGAAAGCTGGGAGACGCCCGACGATGTGACCTACGTTTTCCATCTGCGCCAGGGCGTTAAGTTCCATAATGGCCGCGAAATGACCGCGGACGACGTTGTGTACAGCTTCCAGCGCATCCTCGGCCAGACTGAGTATGGCGATATCGGCGCGCTCGGCTCCAGCGACAGTTACTACGGCGGCATTGCCTCGGTCGAGGCCCTGGATGAATACACCGTGCAGTTCGTCCTCGAAGCCCCCAACGCGGCGTTCATGTCCAACCTGACCTCTACTTACGGCGCCATCGTCTGCCGCGAAGTGGTCGAGGAGAACGGCGGCAGCCTCTCAGCGATTGACACCATGTGCGGCACCGGCCCGTTCAAGTACTCTGAATCCGTGGTGGACAACCACATCACGCTTGTCAAGAACGAGGACTACTGGCAGGAAGGCGCGCCCATTCTGGAGGGCATCACCTACTACCTGCTGGCCGATGAGAGCGCCCGTCTGGCCGCCCTGCGCACCGGCGATATCGACCTGTGCTCGCTCTCAGCGATGAACCTGGCTGACGTGGAAGGCAACGACAGCATCCAGGTGATTTCCTACCAGTCCAACAACTACACCTACCTGGGCTTCAACCTCTCCAACGAGGCGCTGCAGGATGTGCGCGTGCGCCAGGCCATGAGCATGGCTGTGGATCGCGATATGATCATTGACTACGTCCACAATGGCGAAGCGGCTGTATCCACCTTCGTTGCCCCGAACCTGGGCCACTGGGTGTGGGATGCTGTCAACGAGTCGCCGCTGTACACTTATGACGTCGAAGCCGCCCGCGCCCTGATGGAAGAGGCCGGTTACAGCGATGACAACCGTCTCAGCCTGACCATGGCCGCTGGCCTGCTCGATACTATCCGCGATACCGCCGTGGTTTTGCAGCAGCAGTTCCGGGAGATCTACATCGACGTGGAGATTACCAACCTCGAATCCGGCGAATATGTGGATATCTGGGGCAAGATGGATACCCCCGAGGCCGGCTTTGACATGATGTGCGGCCAGAATGGTTCCGGCACAGACCCGAACCGCGCGGTCAGCTTCTTCTTCTCCACCACCGGTAACGCCAATGTTTGGGGCTACTCCAACGAACGCGTGGACGAGCTGTGCCAGCTCGCCGTGAGCACCACGGATGAGGCCGAGCGCGAGGCCTATTATATGGAGGCCCAGCAGATCATCATCGAAGAATCCCCGAACCTGTTCTTCGCCAGCCCCATGGAGTACCTCTTTGCCAGCAGCGCGCTGCGCGGCTATGAGCCGTATGCGGCCGATGCCAGCATCTTTACCGAGGCGTACTTCGTGCGCTAAGCGCGGCTTGGGATGGCGGCCCCATCGCCGCCATCCTATCTTTTTGGAACGGCCGTTGAAACCGCCGTGCGCTGCGCGACGGTTTCAAGGCCCGTTCCGTTTTCGGGCCAAGGGGAGCGTGATTACATGAAGAACTACATTATTCGCCGCATTTTGCAGCTGATTCCTGTATTGCTGGGCATCAGCATAGCAATTTTTGCGGTGCTGCGGATGATTCCCGGCGGTTTTGCTTCCGGCATGCTGGGCATAGATGCCACGCCGGAATTGATTGAACAGGTCAACGCCCGCTATGGGTTGGATCAGCCGGTTATTACGCAGTATCTTAACTGGATTGGCGGCGTGTTGCGCGGCGATTTCGGCCAGTCTTTCCGCTCGGGCGCGGAAATCCTGCCGGAAATCCTCACCCGCTTCCAGGTCACGGCAGAATTGACCATACTGGCGGCTGTCATTTCCTGGGTCATCGCCCTGCCGCTGGGCATCCTCGCCGCCGTCAAGCGCAACAAGCTGGTAGACCGCGTGGTGCGCGTGGTGGCGTTGTTGGGCGTTTCGGTGCCGGGTTTTGCGCTTTCTATTTTGATTATATTGGTGCTTTCGTTGGCGTTTAATTACTATCCGCCGCTGAACTATGTCAGCCTTTTTGAAGACCCGCTGCGCAATTTGGAAATCATGTTCCTCCCGGCGCTGATTTTGGGCGCCAGCATGGCCGGTTCGGTCATGCGCATGACGCGCTCCTCTGTGCTGGAGGTGCTCAGGCAGGACTTTATTAAAACCGTGCGCGCCAAGGGCGCCAGCGAGCGTGTGGCCATTTTCAAGCACGCCCTGCGCAACGCCATGATTCCCATCATTACGCTCATCGGCATGCAAATGGGTTCCCTGCTGGGCGGCGCCGTGGTGGTCGAGCAGATTTTTTCCCTGCCCGGCCTTGGACAGATGACGCTCACGGGCATCAACAACCGCGATTATCCGGTGGTACAGGGCTGCGTATTGTTTATCGCCTTTATCTATGTAATCGTCAACCTCATCGTAGACCTGCTCTACGCATACATCGACCCGAGAATATCCTACGACTGACGGAGGTACGCGCCACATGAAAAGCTTTTTGGAAACACTGCGCAAGCTGTGGGCGGACCCCATGGGCAAGATCGGCATGATCGGCGTGTTTTTGCTGATTGCGATGGCTATTTTCGCGCCGATGCTGGCACCATATCCCTACGACCAGATCGGCATGCGCTTCCAGCCGCCCTCCGGCGAGCATATTTTCGGCACAGATGAGTTTGGACGCGATATCTTCAGCCGCGTGCTCTATGGCGCGCGCGTGTCCATCCAGGTGGGCGTCATCGCCGTGGGCATCGGCGCCGTATGCGGTTATCTGTTGGGCCTGGTGGCGGGCTATTTTGAAGGCGTGGTCGATCGCGTGATCATGTGCGTGATGGACGTGCTATTCGCTTTCCCGTCTATCCTGCTGGCTATTTTCATCTCGGCCGTTCTCGGGAAGGGGATTGGCCCGACGATGGTGGCTATCGGCATTGTCAACATCCCCGTGTTTTGCCGCACGGTGCGCGCGGCGGTGATTTCGGCCAAGGGGCTGGAGTATGTGCAAAACGCCAAGAGCGTTGGCGTCAAGACCTGGCCGATCCTCGTGCATCATATTTCCCCAAATGTGGTGGCGCCCTTTACAGTGCAGGTGACGCTGGCGCTTTCCGGCGCAATTCTTACCGAAGCCACGTTGAGCTTTTTGGGCATGGGCATTCAGCCGCCCAGCCCGTCGTGGGGCTCGATGCTTTCCGAGGCCCGCTCGGATATGACGCGCGCGCCGTGGATGGCGTTGTTCCCGCTGCTGTTCATCGTCGTGACCATACTGGTTTTCAATATCCTTGGCGATTCGCTGCGCGATGTGCTCGATCCCAAGCTGAAAGTGTGAGGAGGGGCGGAGTTTGGAACATCTTTTGGAAATGCGTAACCTCTCCATTGATCTTTTCAGGGGCAAGAAGCAGCCGCCGGTGAAACTCGTGGAGGGCATCGACCTCAATATCCGCAAAAAGCAGACCTTTGGCGTGGTTGGCGAGTCCGGCTGCGGCAAAAGCATTACCTGTTCAACGCTGATGGGGCTTCTGTCGTTTCCGCTGTCGGTGGGCAAGGGCAGTTCCATACGCTTCCAGCGCGCGGATGGCTCTGAAACGGAGCTGACGGCCATCTCCAAGGCGGAAATGCGCAAGATTCGCGGCAAGGAGATATCCATGATTTTCCAGGAGCCGATGACCGCGCTGGATCCCATGTACACCATCGAAACGCAAATCGAGGAAACCCTGCGCTTCCATACCGACATGAACCGCGCCCAGATGCACGCCGCCGCGCTGGAAATGCTGCAAAAGGTGAAGATTCCCCGCGCCGCGGAGGTACTCAAGGACTATCCGCACCACCTTTCCGGCGGCATGTTGCAAAGAGTGATGATCGCTATCGCCCTGATCAACAACCCGCGCCTGCTCATCGCTGACGAACCCACCACCGCGCTGGACGTGACCATCCAGGCGCAAATTCTGGATTTGATGAACGACCTGCGCGAAAGCTACGATACCTCCGTAATCATGATTACGCACGACTTGGGCGTCATCGCGGAAACCTGCGAAGAAGTGGCGGTGTTCTATGCCGGCCAGGTCATTGAGCAGGCGCCGGTGGAGGTCATCTTCCACGAAGCCGCGCATCCCTACACCTCCGGGTTGCTCAAGTCGGTCATGTCGCTGGGCGGGGAGCAGAAGGAGCTTTACGCCATTCGTGGCACGGTACCTACGGCGGGAAATTTCAGCCCTGGCTGCCGGTTTGCAGACCGGTGCGAATACTGTGAAGAGCGCTGCCGCGCGCAGGTGCCCCCGTTGGTGGAGATCGCCCCGGGTCACCTGTGCCGCTGCCTGCTGCACCCGGCGCGAAAGGAGGGGACGGTATGAGCAACGTGCTTTTGGACGTGCAGGGCCTGAAAACCTATTTCCCTATTAAAGGCGGCGTCGTCCGCAAGACCGTGGGCTATGTGCATGCTGTAGAGGATGTGTCCTTTACCATTGGCGAGCAGGAGACGTTTGCGCTGGTAGGAGAGTCCGGCTGCGGCAAGTCCACCACCGGCCGCTCCATATTGCGCCTGATCGAGCCTACTGACGGGCGGGTCTGTTTCGATGGACAGGACCTGCGGGCGTTGGACAAGGAGGCCCTGCGCAAAAAGCGCCGCGATATGCAGCTTATTTTTCAGGATCCGTATTCTTCGCTCAACCCGCGCATGACGATGCGCAAGTTGCTGGAGGAGCCGCTCAACACGCACTTTTCCCTGAACCAGAAGGAGCGGAAAGAACGCGTGAATTGGATTGCCGACGCGGTGGGTTTTTCCCGCGACCAGCTCGACCGCTATCCCCATCAGTTTTCCGGCGGCCAGCGCCAGCGCATCAGCATCGCCCGCGCCCTGATTACCAATCCGCGCTTTGTGGTGGCGGACGAGCCTGTATCGGCGTTGGATGTGTCCATCCAGGCGCAGGTGCTCAACCTGCTGATGAAACTGCAACAGGAGTTGAAACTTTCATACCTGTTCATTTCCCATGACCTCAATGTCGTGCGCCACATCAGCACGCGCGTGGCGGTCATGTACCTGGGCCGCATCGTGGAGATGGGCGACACGGAGGAAATCTATTGCCATCCCATGCATCCTTATACGCTGGCGCTGCTTTCGGCCATCCCCAGGCGTGATCCGCTGGATCAAAAGACGCGCGTCCACCTTGAGGGCGATGTGCCCAGCCCCTCCAATCCGCCCAAGGGCTGCGCCTTCCACGACCGCTGCACGCGCTGCAAGGCGATATGTTCCGAAACTGTGCCAACGCCGCGCCGTATGCCGGACGGCCGCCTGGTAGCCTGCCATCTGTACGACGAATAAACACCCCAAAACAAGCGCCGCGCAGGGAGCAAACGCTTCCCGCGCGGCGTTTTTGCGTGCAGGGATGGGGAAGGGGCGATTGAGATCAATCCTTGGTGAAAACAAGACAAAATCCAATGACGCCCGGTAGCTGAAAACGATATCGCTAAGTGTTTCTTTTTCGTTTCTCCCCCAATTGTTTGGGCACCCTGCATACAATCACATCTTCTTGGCTACCACGGATTCTCTATATTTTCCAATCGTTGCGCCCCGGATTGTTATCAGATCTGGGGCAGTTGCCCCCGAATTTTACTTGAGGATGATGTTTCGACATTTGCATGTCGCGCTGTACACCGGCCCATATATTCTTTGGCCGGGCATATTTTCATCCCCCACTTGTTTCTTATCCCCTTTTCTTCTTCTTGTCATCCGTTGGTTCGGGAAAAGTGTCACACCACCTTGCCGGGGTTAAGGATGCCGTTTGGGTCAAATACCTTTTTAATGCCGCGCATCAGCTCAAGCTGCCGCTCGCCCAGGCTTTGCAGAAGGTAGCCGCGCTTGGCGTGGCCGATGCCATGCTCGCCGCTGACCGCACCGCCCATATCGCGCGCTGCGGCGTAGAGCGCGTCCATGACCGCGGTGACGGCGCGCTTCCAGGCCGCGTCCTCCATCCCGTCCCGGCAAACATAGATGTGCAGGTTGCCGTCCCCGGCATGGCCAAACGAGCAGACGCGCACGTTTTCGGCGCGGCCAATCTCCGCGCTGCGGCGCACAAAGGCGGCGATGCGGTCGCGCGGCACCACCACGTCGCATTCATCCATGGTGGAGCAGCTTCCCTTGATGGCTTCCAGAAACGCTCCGCGCGCGTTCCAGATGCTCTCCTTGCGCTCGCTGGTGTCCGCCAGCAGCACGTCCCGCGCCCCCAGGCGCAGCGCCAGGTCGGTCAGCGCCTCCATGCCGGGCCGGAGCGCCTCCACGCTCGGCCCGTCCAGGCGCACCAGCAGATAGGCGTCCGCGCTGGCATCGGGAAATTGCTTGCCCAGATACCGCTCCGCGCAGGCGATGACCTCGCGCTCCATGAACTCCACCGCCGTCGGCTCGCAGCCGCAGGCGAGAATTTCCGGCACTGCGCCGATACAGGCGTCCAAATCGTCAAAGGGCAAGAGCAGCGATACGTTGGCCCTGGGCTCCGGAATCAGCTTCACCGTCAGCTTCGTGACGATGCCCAGCGTGCCCTCCGAGCCAATCATCAGGTTCAGCAGGCTGTAGCCGCTCGAGGTCTTGACGTTTTTGCCGCCCAGCGTCAAAAGCGTGCCGTCGGCAAGCGCCACGTCCATGCCCAAAACGTAGTCGCGCGTCACGCCATAGCGCACCGCGCGCATACCGCCGGCGTTCGTCATGACGTTGCCGCCCATAGTGGCCGTCTTTTCCCCGGGGTCAGGCGGGTAAAACAATCCCGTGCCCTCCAGAGCCTTGGGAAATTCCATCAGCAGCACGCCTGGCTCGAGCGTGGCGGTCATGTTGCGCACGTCTACTTCCAGCACACGCTTCATGCGCTCGCTGCAAAGCACGATGCCGCCCTGTACCGCCACGCAGCCGCCGCATAGGCCCGTGCCCGCCCCGCGCGGCGTGACGGCGATGCGCCGCTCGTTGCAGTAGCGCAGTACAGCGCAGATTTCCGCGGCGCTTTCGGCTTGCAACACTGCCTCCGGCGCGTAGGAGCCGTATTCCGTCATTTCGTCGTGCATGTGGTCGGTGGAAATTGCCGCGCCGCTGAGCACGCGCCCTGGCATTACCTCCTCGAAAAAGGCCAAATCCTCCGCCTCTACGCGCTTAAAACCCGTCATGCCTTTGCCTCCTTCAGAAGCCCGGTCAGCGCGGGCACGATTTTATAAAGATCGCCGGTGATGGCGATGTGGGCTACATCGAAAATGGGGGCGCGGGCGTCTGTGTTGATGGCCACGATGTGTTCGCTGGCGTTCATGCAGCTTGTAAACTGTATGGCCCCGCTCACCCCGCAGGTGATGATAAGCTTTGGCCGCACTGTGCGCCCGCTCAAGCCGATTTGCCGCTCGTTTGCCGCCCAACCCTTTTCCACCAGCGGCCTCGTTACCGCCCAGTCGCCGCCCAGCGCCGCCGCCAGCTCGCGCACCAGGGCCAGGTCTGCCTCACGGCGCAGGCCGCGGCCGCCGACCACCAAAATTTCTGCATCGGAAATGCTGCGCTTCTGCGGCACGCTCTGCGAACGCACGCAGACCGCGCGGGAGGCCTGAACGCCGGCGGGCAGGGCGCGGCGGATGATCTCGCCGCAAGCCGCATCTTCCCGGATGGGCGCGTCCATCACCTTGTAGCGCACAGTGGCAAACTGCGGGCGCGTATGCGCGGTGACGATCTGCGCCATGATGTTGCCGCCGAAGGCCGGGCGAATCTGCACAAGGTCGCTGTTGTCGCGCAAAAGCAGGCGCGTGCAGTCCGCCGTCAGGCCGGTGCGGAAGCGCGTCGCCAACCGCGGCGCCAGGCTGCGCCCCAGCGAGGTCGCGCCCACCAACACCACGCATGGGCGCGCGGCGCGTATGTAGTCCTCCACGCAGGCGGCGTAAGCGTCGGCACGAAAGCCGGCCAGCGCGGGATCCTCGTAGACGGCGATCTCTGCAAGGCCGTAGTGTTGAAGCTCACGGGCATGTGCCTCCACGCCGTTGCCCACCAGCACGGCCTTGACCGCGTAGTGGAGCGGCGCGGCCAGTTCGCGCGCCTTGCCAATCAGCTCCAATGCCACTGGGTGCAGCCGTCCGCCGCTGACCTCGGCAAAGACCAGTATATCCCGCCACTGGGACTTATCGACGCTTTGCGCGCGCGCCTCCAGACGCAAGATGGCTCCCTGCGGACAGACGCGCACGCAGGCGCCACACACGCGGCATGCTGCGTTCAATGCCGGATAACCGCCTTCTGGCAGGTCAATGCCGCCGAAAGGGCAGCTTTGCGCGCAGAGGCCGCAGCGCGTACATTTGCGCTCCAGAATTGCGATTTGTGCCATAACGCGCCCTCCTATACAAACTTCCAGTCCCGAAGCTGTTGAAACAGCCGCCCGGCGCAACCGTCGCCCTCCCAATGCTCTTGCACAGCCTCGCTTTCAGGCGGAAAGATGCGTTCCACTTGTGTGGGGCTGCCCGCCAGTCCGTAGTGCTCCGGATCCCTGTCCAGGAAATTGTCCAGCGTCAGAACATGCACCGGCCTTTCGCCGATCTCCCGCGCGGTTTTGAGCGAGGGCAGGCGGGGGACATAGATATCCTGTTCCACTGTCACAAGGCATGGAAAGGGCATATATACGGTTTCGATTACGTCCTGAAGCTGCTGCTCGGCCTCTACGCCGCCGCCAACCACACGCAGGGCCGAAACCCAGGCGGCGTGGGGAATGCCCATATGTTCGGCAATGGCCGGGCCCACTTGAGCGGTATCGCCGTCCGTCGTCTGCCGGCCGCAGAGGATGAGGTCGAAATCGCCGATGCAGCGGATGGCCTGGCTGAGTGCATAGCTGGTGGCAAGCACATCTGCGCCGCCCAGGCGGCGGTCTGAAATGACATAACCGTCGTCCGCGCCCATCAGGTAAGCCTCGCGGATAACGGCTTCCGCCTGCTTTGGCCCCATGGTTCCAACCGTTACACGCCCGCCGTGCTCTGTGCGCAAACGCAACGCCGTTTCCAGCGCAAACAGGTCGTAGGGGTTCATCTTGCTCTGCGTCCCCTCGCGGCGCAGCACGCCGGTTTTTTCATCCACCTGCACGCTGCTCGTCGCTGGCACCTGCTTGACGCACACAAAGATATTCATGGAATCTTCCTCTCCCAATTCTTAAGACAGGCCGTCGATGAAAATGCAAAAGGGAATTCTGTTTGGAAAGTATTGTATTATTAAGTATACATGTTTTTCCTGCACCTGTCAAAGAAAACAGATGCTCCGGCGCGTTTTGAGGGGAAAAACATTTGGGGTATACCGGCTTGCGCGCCGCAGGCAATATTACATGTTTTTTTCATTCAAACCCCTTGACAAACACTGCAACTAATGCTATAATTCAAAAGTCGCTTGCGGAGCACATGCCGTTGTCGGGGTGTAGCGCAGCTCGGTAGCGCACGTGCTTTGGGAGCATGGGGCCGCAGGTTCAAATCCTGTCACCCCGACCATGTTGCGACCTCTTGGTCAAGCGGTTAAGACACCGCCCTTTCACGGCGGTAACACGGGTTCGAGTCCCGTAGAGGTCGCCATTTTTTATGCGTTTAACCGGTTCAGGGCCTTTAGCTCAGTTGGTTAGAGCAGTCGGCTCATAACCGATCGGTCCGGGGTTCAAGTCCCTGAAGGCCCACCATAAACGCTTGGTCCGGTAGTTCAGTTGGTTAGAATGCCAGCCTGTCACGCTGG
>DVFZ01000121.1 GCA_018712945.1 Candidatus Pullichristensenella stercorigallinarum
CCTCGATGCCGATGCGCTCCACCAGGCCCTTGGCGATGATGGATTCATTGTCCATGTCGATCAGCTGATACTTCAGCGAGGATGACCCCGCGTTAATGACGAGAATTTTCATGCTTGCAACTCCTTACGTCTCAAACCCAAAAGCGTCTTTCGGCAAATAAAATTTGCCGAAACAGCCTGAAACAAAAAAACGAAACTATTTCGCACAAATCCCTAAATTTACTATCCAACGATGGCAGAACCGCCCGTAAAATCGGTTCCGGCGAAAGGTTGAAAACCCAATGGGTTTTCAAGTCGGCAGAGCCGACCGATTTTGACGATTTGAAAATCGGCAAAATCGCCTCCTGTGCGGCGGAACCGCAGGGATTTTATCGCAGGCAAGTTTACTTGCCGGAGAGAAAATCCCTACCTTGCAATTTTTGCTTGTGCCGTTTACGGCGCGAGCAAAAATTGGTAGGGGTGGCCGGAGGCGCAGAATCCGCCGGATTCTGCGGTTTCGCCAAAGGCGAAACTGCCACGACTCAAATTGAAAATTTGAGGCGCGGCACCCGGCGGGGGAGCTTGCTCCCCCGTCCGCCCCGCCGAAGGCGGGCCTCAGGCGGGCTACGCCTGCGCCGCCGTAATCGCCACCGTCGCCACGATATCGTCTACCGAGCAGCCACGGGAAAGGTCGTTGCACGGCTTGGCAATGCCCTGCAAAATCGGGCCGTAGGCTTCCGCGCCCGCCAGGCGCTGCACCAGCTTGTAGCCGATGTTGCCCGCTTCCAGGCCGGGGAATACCAGCACGTTGGCCTTGCCCGCCACCGGGCTGCCCGGGGACTTGAGCTGGCCGACGCTTTCGACGATGGCCGCGTCCAGCTGCAATTCGCCGTCCAGCAGCAGGTTCGGGTCAAGCTCCTTGGCGATGCGGGTGGCTTCCTGCACCTTGGTGACCAGATCGTGCTTGGCCGAGCCCTTGGTGGAGAAGGAAAGCATGGCCACGCGCGGCTCGATGCCCGCCAGGGAACGCGCGCTGTCCGCCGCGCCCAGGGCGATGCTGGCAAGCTGCTCGGCGTCGGGATCAATATTCACGGCGCAGTCGGCAAATACCATCACGCCGTCGTCGCCGTAGGCCTTGTTCGGGCACTCCATCAGGAAGCAGGAAGAAACCGTCTTGATGCCGGGCTTGGATTTGATGATTTGCAGTGCCGGGCGCAGCATGTCGCCCGTGGAGTGGATGGCGCCGGAAACCAGGCCGTCCGCGTCGCCCATTTTCACCATCATTACGCCGTAGTACATCGGGTCTTTCACCAGCTCGGCGGCCTGCTCGGGGGTCATGCCCTTGGCCTTGCGCAGCTCGTAAAGCGTATTGGCGTATTCGGCGCACTTATCGGAGGTCTTGGGGTTGATGATGGTCAGGCCGTCCAAAGACGCGCCCGCCGCCACTTCCTTGACTTTCTCCGGGTCGCCCAGCAGGGTCAGCTTCGCCAGCCCCTGCTCTACGATTTTCACGGCTGCCTGCACGTTGCGGATTTCCTCGCCCTCCGGCAGCACAATGCGCTTTACGTCCGCCTTTGCCTTTGCCTTGATTTTGTCAATCAGTGCCATGTTTTTCCCTCCAGAAATGCCAAACCGGCAGATTTTGTTTTCTGTAACTATTATTATACGGTATAAACGCGATTTTGAAAAGCCATTCCTGTAAACTTTCACCGCCGGGCGCGCTGAAAAAAGCGGTTGAGCAGTAAGGCGCACTCCGCTTCCAACACGCCGCCCTCGCTGGGCGTGAACCAGGGAAAGGCCGGGTCCTCGCAAATGCGGTAAACGCTGCCGGCGCAGCCGCGCTCCTTGTCAAACGCGCCGAACACCAGCCGCCCAAGCCGCGCCTGCGAAACCGCCCCGGCGCACATCGGGCACGGCTCCAGCGTGACGTACATTTCACAATCGGAAAGCCGCCAGTTCCCCGTTTTGCGCGCCGCCTCGCGGATGGCCAGCATTTCCGCGTGGGCGGTGGGGTCGCGCGCTTCCTCGCGGCGGTTGCGGGCCCTGGCGATGATTTCGCCCGCGCGCACAATCACGCAGCCCACCGGCGTTTCGCCCGCGTCCAGCGCCTCCTCCGCCAGCGCCAGCGCCATGCGCATCCATTTTTCATCCATGTTCCGGCCTCCTTTTCTTCATTATAGCGCCCCGGATTTGTTTGAGCAAGATTAAAAATCCATAAGGAATCGCAATATTCATTCTATGTTCATAAACAAGCCCTTGACACGGCATACTATTTTGGTATACATTTTGTAGACGAAAGGACGTTGCTGACCATGTTTCAAAAAATCAAGTACGCATTGATACGCTTTATGCAGGGTCGATACGGCGCGGACGCTTTGGGCCGCTTCCTGGTATGGGTGGCGCTGGCATTCTACATTCTGGGGTTGTTCATCCCCTACGCCTGGTTCTTGAGCTATCTCGGCCTGGCGACGCTGATTTACACCATCTTCCGCATGCTTTCGCGCAACACGGCCAGGCGCACGGCGGAAAACGCCTGGTTCTGGAACAAGACCGCGAAATTGCGCACCTCCTTTTCGCAGGCCAGGGTGCGCTTTAAAAACCGCAAGGAATACAAGTACTTCCGTTGCCCCAAATGCCATGCCTGGCTGAAGCTCAAGCGCGGGGCGGGCGAGGGCACGCTCACCTGCGGCAAGTGCAAACACGCTTTCAAGGCCAAGGCGTAGCCGATGTTTGGTTATGTGACGGTCAACCCCGAAGCGCTCACGCAGGCCCAGCGCGACCGCTTCCAGGCCTTTTACTGCGGGCTGTGCCGCTGCCTGCGCCGGGAATACGGCCTGAAAGGGCAGCTGACGCTCAGCTTTGACATGACGTTTCTGCTCATCACGCTTTCCTCGCTCTACGAGCCGGAGGAACAAAGCGGCGTGGAGCGCTGCGCCCCGCATCCGCGCAAAAAGCACGCCTGGGTGGAAAACGAGTTCACCGCCTATGCCGCGGATATGAACCTGGCCCTGGCCTATCACAAATTGATGGACGACTGGGCCGACGAGCGCAACCTTCTGCGCCGGGCCGGGGCGGAGGTTCTCAAGCGCGGGTACCGCCGCGTGGAGGAGCGCTGGGGCGAAAAGTGCGCCGCCATCGAAAAGGGCGTGCGCGACCTGGGCGCCATCGAAAAGCGCCGGGAAATGGACATCGACGCTCCCGCCAACTGCTTTGGCGAATTGCTGGGCGAATTGTTTGTCTACCGGAACGACCAGTGGGAAGCGCCCCTGCGCACGATGGGCGCGTACCTGGGCCGGTTTATTTACGTCATGGACGCATACGACGACCTCGCCGCCGATGAAAAGCACGGCGCCTACAACCCCCTGACCGCCCTCAAGGGCGAGGGCTTTGAGGATACCGTGGAAAACGCGCTGACCATGCTCATCGGCCGCAGCACGCAGGCGTTTGAAGTGCTGCCGCTGGTGAAGGACGTGGAAATACTGCGCAGCGTGCTCTATTCGGGCGTGTGGGCAAAATACGTATCCGTGCGCAAAAAGCGCGAGGCCCCCGCGCAGGCGGAGGATAGAAAAGGAGAACAGCAATGATTCAAGACCCCTATCGGGTTTTGGGCCTGGAGCCCGGCGCCTCCGACGACGAGGTGAAGGCGGCTTACCGCAAGCTGGCGAAAAAATACCACCCGGACGTCAACGGCGGTTCCCCCGAGGCCGAGGCGAAGATGAAGGAAATCAACGCCGCTTACAGCCAGATTATGAACCGGCACACCAACCCCAACCCTGGCTCGTCGCGGGGCGGGGCGGGTTCCTACGGCTCCGGGCAGGGCTACGGCGGCTATGGCGGCTGGGACGATTGGGGCTGGGGCGGCTGGTGGCAAAACGCCGGCGGCTACGGCGGCGCGCAATCGCAGCGCAACGCCCAGGAAAGCCCGCAGATGCAGGCGGCGCGCAACTTCATCAATTCCGGCCACTACCGCGAGGCCATCAACCTGCTCGAGCAGATGCAGGAGCGCCCGGCGCGCTGGTATTTCTACATGGCCAACGCCCAGATGGGCCTGGGCAACAACATCGCCGCGCTCAATTACGCGCAGCAGGCGGTGAACAAGGAGCCGGACAACCTGGAATACCGCCAGCTTTTGCAAAGGTTGCAGCACGCCGGCCAGACCTACCGCCAGACGGGGCGGAGCTATGGCATGCCGGGGCTGGACAATGCCTGCACGTGGCTGTGTCTGGGCAACCTGCTGCTGAGCTGCTGTTGCGGCCGCGGGGGATACTTCTTCTGCTGCTAAGTTATTTACGATGGGAAAGGAAGGGTCATCCATGACGAGGGACGAGGCGTGGGCGCTGCTCACGCGCTACAACGAAGGCGAGTTCCACCTGCGCCATGCCTGCACGGTAGAGGGCGTGATGCGTTATTTTGCCAACGAACTGGGCTATGGCGACGAGGCCGATTTCTGGGCCATCGTCGGCCTTTTGCACGATCTGGATTTTGAAAAGTATCCGGAGGAGCACTGTATAAAGTCGCAGGAAATCATGCGTGAGGAGGGCCTGGACGAGCGCCTGATTCGCGCCACGGCCAGCCATGGCTACGGCCTGGTATGCGATATCAAGCCCGAGCACGAGATGGAAAAGGTGCTCTTTGCCGTGGACGAGCTGACCGGGCTGATCAACGCCGTGGCCATCATGCGTCCCTCCAAGAGCCTGGACGATTTGGAGCTTCCCTCGGTCAAAAAGAAATTCAAGGATAAAAAATTCGCCGCCGGTTGTTCCCGCGACGTTATCCGCCAGGGCGCGGAAATGCTCGGCTGGAGCCTGGACGACCTCATCTCCCGCACCATTCTCGCCATGCGTTCATCGGCCGGCAGTGCCGGCGGTGCCGGCAGCCAGAGCTGCCGCGGATGAGCGACGCGCGCCTGCCCCACGAGTAGGGGGCAGGCGCGCTTTGTTGCGTTCCAATTGGGGCGAAAGCACGAATAGACGCCGGGCGGCTCACGCGCAGGAGCCGCCCGGCTTGCGTTGCAGGGAACCGGCCGTTGCGCGGCAGCCAATGGGATTCTCAAGGGACGAGTCCCTTGAGCGGGTGCGGGCGGCGCCCGCCGTAGCCCCGCCGGAACCGGAAATGGCTCGGATGGAAAGAAATAAGCGCCCGCGCCGTCAACCCCGCGCGCCTGAATCGGGATGACTTGCGAGCAAAAAGACTTCGCCCGCCACCATCAACCCGAAACTCCAAAATCCGGCGCGCGGCCTTTCATAGCGCCCTTGCCCCAACGGGGCAAGCAGCGTCGCCCCGCACCCACACAGCGCCCCTTGCCCCGCAGGGCAAGGCAGCGCCAACCGAAGGCAGCGCCCAATCTGAAATATACCAGGCTGCTTTCAGCGCTGTTATCCGGCAACAGGCAACTCCATTCCCGCCATGGCGGCCAAGGTCCTCTGCGGATGCAAAATCCGCCTTTATTGCCTTTTGTATTTACATACGTTATAATACCGATAAGGAATCAAAAACAGAGGAGGGATTTTCCGTGAGAAAACTGCTTGTCTGCCTGCTGGCGCTGCTTCTGGCGGCGTTACCGGCGCTGGGCGAAGAAACTTTGGAAACGGCGACCGAAACACACTCCGCCGGCCTTGCGGTGGAAGTGACCGGCATGGCGCTGCTGGATGAATGGGACGGGGAAACCAGTCAGACGCATGTTTTCCTCGCCGTGTATGCGACGCTGACCAACTGGAACGCTGAAACGCTGACTCTCGCCAACGCCCTGCGCGCCGAGCTGTCCTATGAGGGCGCGTACGTTTTCGAGGCGGAGCTCGCCTTCCCGGTGGAGGAAATGGAACAGCTCGTGCGCGTGGATGGGGCGCTGGTATTCCGCATTCCCACCATGGTGGCCGAGGCCGCGCCGGAGGGCTTAAAGCTGACGATTTATGTGGACGGCCAGGCCATTGCGCAGAAGATCGCGCTGGAGGGCGGCTACAGCCCCACGCGGACGGGGAATTTCGAGGGCGCGGGCTTTGACAGCCCCGAGGACGCGGCGCTGGCCTATCTCGAAGCTCTGCAAAACGGCGACGTGGCCGGTATGCTTTCCACTTTCGCCATCGAAACCTATGTAGACAGCCTGGATGTGCAGACGTATCTGGAATATACGCAGATGTTTCAGCCCAATACCGGGCTTCCCGTCGCAGAGGGCGGCTATATGCGCGATCTGGCCGTGAACGTTCGCCATGGCACGCTGGCGCAGAACCTCTACTGGCAATTCCTGTACCATTCCTGGCCGGACGGAGAACACTGGCCGCTGTCCACCGACTATCGGGAAGGCGTAACCGTCGTTCCCCTGAATCAGGAGGAGAACGACATAAGCAACTTCCTTGACATGTTCGCGGAGGCGGATTTTCCCGCCGTTCTGCAGGGGATGACGTTTGTGGAATTCATTGATCCGGCTTCCCTGCACGAAAGCTACCTGTCGGAGACAAATCAAAACCATATCGAGCGGCAGATGGCCTGGTATGGCTGTGACGAACTGACGGACGTGGTCATGCGCCTGCAAAGCGGCGGCAGGGAATACTGGCAAATTCTGCAATGCGTCCGCTATGGAGACAGGTGGTACAACTTCTCCCTTTCCGGGAACCTTTCCAGCCTGCTGTCGCTGGGGATTTACACCTGCGGCCTGGTTCCGGCGAAGTATATGCAGCTGGGCTGACGCAAAGCAAAAAACGCTTCCCCGCGAAAAACGGGGAAGCGTTCAGAGCGCTGACAAAGCCCGCAAACGCAAAAATTGCCCTGATCAAAGAGAAATCAGAGGCAGTTTTCGCTTCCTGCGTCAGCTGCGCTTGCAGCCTGCGGTCACTTACGTCCATGTAAGCTCCCTTGTCTGCAAGTTTGCTTCCTTGTCTTGCAGGCTTTTTCAGCTCTCTGGCAGTCTGTTGACGTTGTCAACATCCTGAACGCTTCCCCGCGAAAAACGGGGAAGCGTTTTTGGACCATCGCGCTCAGTCAAACAGCGTCAGATCCACCGTCGGCCCCGGCTCTACATTGCGCGGGGCGGTGGTATGCACGGGCGCGCCCGCGGGCACAATGCTGGGGGTGGGCGCGGCGGCCTGCTCGCCGGGCGCGCCCGCGACAGTCTTGCCGTCGTTGGAGCGGGGCGCGTCGCCGGCAAAGAGCGCCTCCTGCGTATCCGGCGTGGCGTCGCCGTTGGGCTGCATGCCAATGGCCTTCTGGAAATAGCCCACGGCCATGTAAGTATCGTCGCCGTATACGCCGTCGGCATTGCCCTTCAGCCAGCCCAGCTCAATCAGCCGCCTCTGCAAAAGATATACATCGTATACGTAGCCGTTTTTCTTGTTGAGCAGCTTGTATTCATACACGTAGGGGTCTGGCTCGGGCATTTCCTGATCGGTGAGGGGCGAAACCTCGTTTGCCGGATAGCCGAACATCTCGTTGAGCGTCACCAGCCGGTAGCCCTGCTGGGTGGCATAGGGGATGAAGCCCAGCAGCTTGTCAAGGTCGTTGTCCGTGGTGTGGAACAGATAGACGTTGCCCGGCGCGAGCGTGGATTTGAGCGTGGAAACGCTGGCCGTGGAGCCGCTCATCGTCCAGTGCGCCATGCCGTAATAGCCCATCTTGGCGATATACTGGTGGGTGCGCAAATCGTAGCGGTTATCGCCGCCGCGCGTGCGCATGAAGTGCATTTGATAATTGACGCCCAGCGTTTCGCTGACGATGCGGTTGGCCTTGTAGATCTCCGCGGCCATGTCCTCCAAATCCATGCGGTAAAAGGCCGGATGGGTGTAGGTATGGTTTTCCAGTTCCATGCCGTTTTCATAGGCATAGCGGATCACTTCGCGCAGGTTTTCGCGCTCAAGGTTCTCGCCAATCGGCAAAATGGTCAGCTTGCCGCCGTTGTCGATGGCGCATTGCACAATCTTGCGCAGATTTTCCGTCTGGAAACAGTCGTCCACGGTGATGGCAATAATCTTTTCCTCGGTTTCGGCCTTGGAAAAGATGGGCAGATAGCCCTGCGGGTCGGCCGTGGGCTGCAGGCCGAGCACTTCGCTCTGTTTATAGGAATCGTCGCCAAGGATCTCGCTGGTGGCGGTGGGCATGTTTGCCGCCGTCGCAGACGCGGTAGCCTGCGGCGGTGTGGACGCCGTCGCTTCCGGCGCGGGCGTGGCCGTAGGCGCGGCCAGGGCCGCCGCCGTGGGCGAGGCAGAGAGCGCGTCCACCCGCGCAAAGGCCGGTACGCTCTGGTCGCCGCCGGAAGAAGCGCAGCGCGGCACCGTCAGCGCCAGTACGATAATCAGCAGCGTGCCAAGGGCAATCAAAATCATCGGCAAGGGCGAATTTTTGCCGCGCCAGTTCACGCGCCGGCGCGCCCTATTCCCATATCCCCGCGTATTTCTCCGCTTTCCCGCGTTCATCCATGTGCCTCCCATTCCCCGGTATCCTTTGTATTTCAGGGCATTCTTGGACGCTGGCCATATGGCTTTGGTTCCCAGCATGCGCCAAAACGCCGCGCGGCCTGCCCGTGATTTGTTTTCTTATTTTATGATACATTTGCGCCATGGGAAAATCAAGGCGGGGAACAGCTTGCAAAAAATGATATTTCCAAACGAATGTTTTACAAAAACATTAAAAATAATTACAATTTTTCCCAGCATACGAAATCCGGGCCGCCGCCCCCCGGAGGGGCGGCGGCCCGGCAGAGCGCTTTTTTCGCGAAAAGCCCTTACAGCCTGCGGGTGGAAAGCGTGGCCTTTTCGCCGTTGATGCTCCATTCCTTGGCGTAGGCGTCCGCCGCCGGCGCGCCCGCCGTGAGCGATTCGGCCAGCACCGCGCCGCAGATGTCCTTTGCGCCGCGCTCGATGATGGCGGCGAGCTTTTCACCGGCTTCGTAGGTCACGGCGATGCGGTCGGTCACTTCGTAGCCCGCCTCCTTGCGCATGGTCTGCACTTTGGAAATCACTTCGCGCACGAAGCCTTCCTCAATCAGCTCGGGGGTGAGGTTGGTATCCAGCACCACGGTCATGCCGCCCTCGCTCTCGGCCATAAAGCCCGGCTTCTGCATCGGCTCGATGAGCGTATCTTCGCGGGCCAGCTCGACGCCCGTGCCGTCGATGTCAAAGGTCAGCTTTTCGCCGCGGTCGAAGGTGTCCACCACGTCGTTGCCGTCCGCCTGGGCAAGATAGGCGCTGATTTTGCCAAGCAGCTTGCCATAACGCGGGCCGAGGGTGCGCAGCTGAGGCTTGATCTTGTAGGTGGTGAAGGCGCGGGCGTCGTCCACGAATTCCACGCCCTTGACGTTCAGTTCGTCGGCAATCAGCGCGGCCATGGTCTCGGGCAGCTTCGCGCCCTTGATGTAGAGGGCGCGCGCGGGCTGGCGCACCTTCATGTTGGCGGCGCTGCGACAGGCGCGGCCGAGCTGCACCGCGGCGATGACGGCCTCCATGTCGTCTTCGAGCTTCTTGTCCACCAGCGACATATCCGCTTTGGGGAAGTCGGTCAGGTGCACGGATTCCTTCGCGCCGGGGACGTTGTTGACCACCAGGTTCTGATACATCGTCTCGGTCATGAAGGGGATATAGGGCGCGCACAGGCCGCACAGGGTGGTGAGCACCGTGTACAGCGTTTCAAACGCGGCCAGCTTGTCGCCTTCCAGGCCCTTGCCCCAGAAGCGCTCGCGGCAGCGGCGCACATACCAGTTGGACAGCTCGTCCACAAAGGCGGCGATGGCGCGGGCGGTTTCGGTGATTTTGTAATCGGCCAGGCCCTCGTCCACGAATTTGATAAGCGATTGCAGCTTGGAGAGCACCCACTTGTCCATCAGCGAGAAGTCCTCGGATTTGGCCTTCTGGTTGACCGGGTCGTAGCCGTCGATGGAGGCGTAGAGGGTGAAGAAGGCGTAGGTGTTCCACAGCGTGCCCATGAACTTGCGCTGCATCTCGCCCACCAGCGCGCCGGAAAAACGCTTGGGCAGCCACGGCGAGGCGGAGGCGTAGAAGTAC
>DVFZ01000122.1 GCA_018712945.1 Candidatus Pullichristensenella stercorigallinarum
GCGCCCAGGCGCGCATTGCCCCCTGCGCGGCGGAAAGCGCCTCCCCCGGCCACACCATCATCAGAAACACCAGCGCCAGCGCCCCGAACAGCTTGACGAGATCCCACGCCCTGCGCAAGCGACCACCCCCCGGACATCCTATGCGCGCGGCGGGCCGGGCCATGCGCGCCCGGGGAGGGGCGGTTGACCGCAGAACGCGCCGCAGTTGCGCCCGGGGGATTGCGCCGCCCCGCCGCCGCATGGTATAATGGAAAAAACGCAAGGGGAGGGACGCGCGTGCGCCTGGACAAGCTGCTTACCTCTGCCGGTCTCACCCGCGCGCAGGCCAAGCGCGCTGTGGCCGCCGGACGGGTGACGGTTGGCGGCGTTCCCGCGCGCGACGCAGGCGCGCATGTGGACGGCGCGTCCGTACTGCTGGATGGCCGCCCTGTATCGCCGCCGGGCGAAATTTACTGGATGCTCAACAAGCCCGCCGGGGTGCTGACCGCCGTGCGCGACGGACGCGAGGCAACGGCCTTTGCGCTCCTGCCGGAAGCGGTGCGCCGCCAAATCCCCTCGCCGGTGGGCCGCCTGGACAAAGATGTGACCGGACTTTTGATCTTTACCACCCACGGCGAACTTCTGCACCGGCTGATTTCGCCCAAATACGCGGTGAAAAAGGTCTATATCGCCCGCGTAGAGGGCACGCCGGACGAGGCCGACGCCCAAAGGCTGACCGCGGGCGTCGCCTTTGCCGGTTTTACGTCCCGCCCGGCGCGGCTGGAGGTATTGGGCGAGGGCCTTGTGCGCCTGACCGTCACCGAAGGGCGTTATCACGAAGTCAAGCGCCTGCTCGCCGCCGTGGGGCACCCGGTGCTGGCGCTTTCGCGCGAGGCTATGGGCGGCGTCAGGTTGGATGAAACGCTGGGCGCGGGCGAAAGCCGCCCCCTGACCGGCGCGGAAATTGACGCCCTTTTCCGCGCCGCGCGCCTGGAAAGGAATTGAGTATGCCGGAACATTACTACACCGCTTCCCCCGCCTCCAAGCACGACGAGCGCCGCCTGACGGTGCGCGCGCTGGGCGTGGAGCTTTCCTTTACCACCGACGCGGGCGTGTTTTCCCGCGACGGGTTGGACACGGGCACCCGCGCGCTGCTCGAAGCTCTGCCCCCGCTTTCGGGGCGCGTGCTCGATTTGGGTTGCGGCTGGGGCGCGCTGGGCGGCGTGCTGGCCAAGGTCTATCCGCAGGCCCGCTTCGTGCTCAGCGATATCAACGCGCGCGCGGTGGAGCTGGCCAGGCGCAACCTGCGCGAAAACGGGCTGAGCAATGCCGAAGCCGTGTGTGGCGACGGCTTTGCCGCCGTGGAGGGCAAGTTCGACTGGATTCTCACCAACCCGCCCATCCGCGCCGGCAAGCAGGTGATCTACGCGCTGTTTGCGCAGGCGAAGGACTTTCTTGCCCCCGGCGGCACGCTGGCGCTGGTCATCCGCACCCAGCAGGGGGCGAAATCCGCCGAGCGCTACCTGCAAAGCCTTTACCAAAGCGTAAAAACGCTGGACATCAGCGGCGGCTTCCGCGTGTTGGCCGCCAGCGGCGCTTCGGACGGCGCCTGACCGCCATCCCTTCATCCCCTCCGGGCAGAGGCCCGAAAACATACATTACAGGAGGTAACCATGAAACAAAGCCGTTTGGAACGGGTCATTCGCGGCATGGAGGCCATGGGGCTTGAGCAGATCATCGTTTCCGCCCCCGCCTCGGTATTCTACCTCACGGGCACATGGGTGCGCCCGGGCGAGCGCATGTTGGCCCTGTACGTGCACAAAAGTGGCGAGGCGCGGCTGTTTGCCAACCGCCTGTTCGCCCTGTCCGGCAATGTGGACGCGCCCCTGAGCGAATTCGACGACACCGAAGACCCCATCGCCCTGCTCTGCCAGAGCGTGCGCCCCGGCAAGCTGGGCATCGACAAATCCTGGCCCAGCCACTTCACGCTGCGGCTGATGGAGGCGCGCGGCGACGTGCGCTGCGTGGTCGGCTCCGCGCCGGTGGACGACGCGCGCATGCACAAGGACGATGAGGAAATCGCCCTGATGCGGGAAAGCTCGCTGAAAAACGACAAGGCCATCGTTACGGCCATGGGCGCCGTGCGCGCGGGCGTGAAGGAAAGCGACGTGGGCGCGGCCTACGACAACGCCGCCGCCGCGCTCGGCGCTACGGACACCAGCTTCCCCTCGCTGATCTGCTTTGGCGCCAACTGCGCCGAACCCCACCACTCTACGGACGACACGCTTCTCAAAACCGGCGATTCCGTCATCCTCGACGTGGGCTTGTGCTGGCGGCGCTATTGCAGCGACATGACGCGCACTGTATTCTACGGCGAGCCGGACGACGAGCAAAAGCGCATCTTCGACCTGGTATGCAAGGCCAACGCCGCCGGCATTGCCGCCGTGCGCCCCGGCGTGCCGCTCAAGGACATCGACGGCGCGGCCCGCAAGGTCATTGAGGACGCGGGCTACGGCCAGTACTTCATACACCGCACCGGCCACGGCATCGGCCTGGAAGGGCATGAGCCGCCGGACGTCAGCCAGACGGACACGCGCCTGGCCCAGCCGGGCATGATCTTTTCCATCGAGCCGGGCGTGTATCTTCCCGGCCGCTTCGGCGTGCGCGAGGAAGATCTGGTGCTGGTCACCGAGGACGGCGTGGAAGTGCTCAACAAGCTGCCGCATGAACTGCGCGTCATCCCGGCGGAGTAAGAAAGGCAGTATGGAAGGGTTGCCGGAATACCGGCGGCCCTTTTTCGCAATGCGCAAGCGGAAATGAGGGGAGCCAGGCTATGGCGTTATGACGAAAACCTGAGCGCCAGAGGATGGGCCATCCTTCTGGCGGCAATCTGTTTCCCTTTGATCCGTACAAATTCCGCGTTCAGCGGTTTGCCGGCGTTCCATGGCCGCCGGGTTTGCCCCGGCGGCCCTTCCTTTGTCCGCTATGCCGCGGGGCCGAGTTTCCAAACGGTCATGGTCGCGTCGGTGTAGTCGAAATTCGCGGCCGTGGGCGTGGCGGTCAGCACCGCCGTTCCCGAGGGCACGTTTACGCTGGTGAAAATATTCAGCGTCGCCGGGCTGTTGACGGTGGTAAAGCTGCGGCTGGCCGTGGCGCCGGGAATGGGCGTGCCGTTTAAGTTGATGACCACCGTGGCGGTGACGGGAACCACCGCGTCCTCCGGGGCCTCGACAGTGGCCTGGAACGATACCATATAGAGGCCGGGCTCAACGATATTGATTGAGCCGGCGCCGAGTACGTGCGTGATGGCCGTTCCATAGCTGGCCACGTTCACATTGTAAAGCAGGGCCGCGCGCGCGGCGGGCGACTGGGCGGCCGCGTTTCTAGCGCTGAGCAGGTTCGCCGCCGTAATCCCGCCGGCCGGGCCGGTCGGGCCCGTTGCGCCGGTTGGGCCGGTCGCGCCCGTGGGGCCGGTGGCGCCGGTCAGGCCGATTGCGCCGGTCGGGCCGGTCGGCCCGGTCGCACCCGTTGCGCCCGTCGCGCCGGTCGGCCCGGTTATTCCGGTCGTGCTTCCGGCGGGGCCAGCCGGACCGGTCGGGCCGGTTGGGCCCGTAGGGCCGCTGCATCCACAGCAGCCATAATAGGGGCCGGGGCGGCAGCGCCCGCAGGAACAGTTATTGGAGCATTGGCAGTTGACGTTCATAGAAACAATGCCTCCTTTTGCGCGTGAAGCATGCGCTTCTCCCTCAGATTATGCCGTCTTTCGCGCCGCCGTCCCCTTTCCGCCGCCCGGAATGGACAAAAAACCGTTTCTTTGATAAATTTGCGGTTGCTTTTCCAAGAATTGCTTGACCGCATGCCGTGGGCGAGGGTATAATAAATAGTAAGTATGCAAATACAGCCCAAGGAGGCTTTGTTCATGTATCTGGATCACCGTGTAACGGCGAAGATTACCCGCATCCTGGAGCAAATCGACATGAGCGCCCTGTTGATGGACAGCACCGGCGCGGTCGTGCTCCCCGAGGGCGACAACCGTCAGCTCACCCTGCCCGACCAGCTCCGCCGCGACCCCACCACCCCAATGGTCTACGGCGGCGTTACGCTGATCGGCACGGACGACCGTCAGCCCCTCTACATCTGCTTGCATGGTGATTCGGCGGAAGTTCGGAATTGCGCCATCCTTTGCGCGGAATTGATCAATATGCTGGTGCATGTAGATCTGGGCCAGGCCACGCGCGAACAGGCCGTGCGCCTGATGCTGCGCGGCGAAGTGGAGGGCGCGGAGTTGGAATCCCTGGCGGCGGAGCACAACATGCCCATGGAGAAAAACCGCTGCGTAATGTACTTCTATTCCGGCCAGGTTTCCACGGAAGACGCCTCCACCATCCTCGAAGGCGTGCTCGACCCGGAAAACGACGTGCTCACCGAGGTGGGCCGCCATTCGCTGGCGCTGACCAAGGCGCTTTCGGATGAGGTGGACTTTGAATCCCTGCTGCAAATGGCCGAGGCCGTGGAAAATTCCTTCCTGATGGAAACCGGCCAGCCGGTCTACATCGGCGTTTCCGAGCCGCGCGACGACCTGGCCCTGATCGCCGAGGCTTTCGACGAGGCGCGCAGCGCCATCAACATCGGCCGCGTATACAACAGCTCGGGCACCATCTTCTTCTACAACCGCCTGCTGCTGGAGCGCTTTTTGTACGACCTGCCCGCTGATTCCAGCGCCCGTTACAGCAGCCAGATTTTCAACCGCCAGACGGCCAAGCTGTTCAACGACGAGATGCTCCACACCATCGAAACGTTCTTTGAAAACAGCCTGAACCTGTCGGAAACGGCGCGCAAGCTCTATATCCACCGCAATACGCTGGTATACCGCTTGGAAAAAGTGCAGCGGGCCATTGGCTTGGATTTGCGCTCGTTCGACGACGCGGTGACCTTCAAAATGATGATGTTGCTGGGCAAGAACACCCAGCCGCGCAAAAACAGGATCTAACATACCCGCGGGCGCGGGCGCATACGCTCGCAGGGAAGGATCGCCGGCGACTTGCAAACGCGGTCGCCGGCAATTTATTGATTTCCCGCCCCAGGCACAGACGCGCCGGATGCCATAAACGCCCAGCCCGGGCCGCCCCTCGCAAAAGCCGGCAAGCCCGGCCGCGCAAACCGGCGGCGGCGCGCCCACGCGGCCAGGCGGGGATGAAGCCTACATCTTTGTCAGAAAGCGTCTGCATTTGCTCGCCGCCGGGCGGCAAAGCGCGCCCTGTAGCCCTTATCAAAACGTCCGGCGGACGGCCGCCGCCTTGAAGGAGGTTTTCCATGTTCAAGCGCCAGGTTTCCCTGCTGACCTGCATTTGCCTTTTGCTGATTGTGGCCATGTCCGCCTCGACGCTGACGCTGGTCTTTACCGGCTCAAGCCCGGCGGCGCAAATGGCCGCGGACAGCCCCTTTGCGCGCGCGGAGGAAATCCTTGAAATCGTAGAGCGCGATTACTATCAGGAAGTGGATGAGGAAGCGCTTACCACCGCCGCCATCCAGGGCATGCTCGCCTCGCTGGGCGACCCCTATACCTTCTACTATACCAACGAGGCATATCAGGCCATGAACGAGGAAACCACCGGCCAGTACAGCGGCGTGGGCATGCTGGTGGGCGAAACGGCGCAGGGCACGCTGGAAGTCATGCGCGTGTTCCGCGATTCCCCAGCCGAAACCGCCGGCATCCAGGCGGGCGACGTGCTTGTGTCCATCGACGGCACGCCCGTTAGCGGCGAAACCCCGCTGGGGCTTTCCGCGGCCTCGGATTTGCTCAAGGGCGACGGCCTCACCCCGGTGGAGGTGGAAATCTCCCGCGAAGGCAAAACGCTTTCCTTTACCATCCAGCGCGGGGATGTGAACATCAACTACGTCGAATACAGCGTGCTGGAGGGCAACGTCGGCTATCTGTCCATTTACCAGTTCACCGGCGACGATGTGGAGGGCGTTAAGGAAGCCATCAGTGCCTTCCAGGAGGCGGGCGTAAGCGCGCTGGTGGTAGACGTGCGCTCCAACCCCGGCGGGCTGCTTGACGACGTGGTGGAAATCTGCGACATGCTCCTCCCCGAAGGCCTGATCGTCTACACGGAAAACCGCCAGGGCGTGCGCGAGGAATATTATGCCGACGCCGAATACTGGGACGTGCCCATGGCCGTGCTGGTCAACGGCGAATCGGCCAGCGCCTCGGAAATCTTCGCCGCCGCCGTGCAGGACACGGGCCGGGGCGTGGTCGTGGGCGAGACGACCTACGGCAAGGGCATCGTGCAAACGCTGTACTCCTTCAGCGAGGGCGACGGCGTACAGTTGACCACCTCGGCCTACTACACGCCCTCGGGCGCGTCCATTCACGGTCAGGGCGTAACGCCGGACATCGAAGTTGCCCTCGCCGCCGACGCCAGCGTAGTCTACCACGCCCCGGACGCGGAAACGGACGCGCAGCTCAGGGCGGCGCTGGAGGCGCTGGCCGGCAGTGCCGGCAGTGCCGGCTGACAGAGCTGCCGCGGGGGAGCGACGCAAGCCTGCCCCGTCACGAATGGGGCCGGGTTGCTGCGGTTCGGTTCGATTGAGACGCTGGAGGGAGCAGACGGCGGCAAGCCCACGCGCAGGGGCTTGCCGCCTGCGGCGTTTTGGGAAACGGAGATGAACCGGTTCTGCCGGTACCCGCTCGGAGAAGCGACGCAACCCCGCCCCGTTACGAATGGGGCAGGGTTGCTGCGGTTCGGTTCGATTGGAACGGTGGAGGGAGCAGACGGCGGCAAACCCACGCGCAGGGGCTTGCCGCCTGCGGCGTTTTGGGAGACGGAGACGAACCGGCTCCGCCGGTACACACCCGGAGGTTGAGACCCTTGAGAATCCCATTTGCTGCCGCGCAAGAATCGCAATCCTGCAATCACAACCACCGGTCAAACAGATGGTTTGCACAAGGGCTAAAAGCCCAATGGTTACCGGCCAGCGTCTCAAGGCGCTGGCTTTCACCTTTTTCAAAGGTTCAAGCCTATTGCCTTTGCCTCTTTTGCCGCCCCTTAAAGGGCGTTCGTATTACTTGCCACCCTTAAAAGGATCCTCGTACTCTCGGACACTGACTTTGTCCATTGCAATATCACGCTTCTCCTGATCCTGAATATATTTTTTGATTGTGGCTTCATTCAGTCCAACCGTCGAAACATAGTACCCTTCTGCCCAAAAATGTCTGTTCCCAAATTTGTACTTCATATTTGCATGTTTATCAAACATCATCAATGCACTTTTCCCCTTCAAGTATCCCATGAAACTTGACACACTCATCTTTGGTAGTATACTTAACAGTAGATGTACATGGTCCGGCATCATGTGCCCTTCCAGTATTTCACCCCCCTTGTATTTACACAAGGTTCGGATGATTTCCCGTAAATCTTTGCGGTACTGATTGTAGATAATTTTCCTGCGATATTTTGGGCAGAAAACGATATGATATTTGCACACCCATTTGGTATGCGCCAAGCTGTTTGTTTGGTTTGCCATACATCCTCACCTTCCTTTTGCAATAGGCCTGAACAACTCTATTGTATCAGTTTGGCGAGGATCTTTGTATAACTTCTTGCCCCCACCCGCATAGCAGGTGGTTGTCTGTTTCGCTTCGCTCAACCGCCTAAAGGCATAACGCAAGCCGGGCGGCTCCTACTCGTGAGCCGCCCGGCGTGTGTTTGTACTCCCATATCAATCGAAACGCAACAAAGAACGCCCGCCCCCTGCTCGTGGGGCGGGCGCGCGTCACTCCTGCGCGGCAGCGCTGGCAGCCGGCACTGCCGGCGTAGACAAAAGTGTTACCGGTATGCGCACGGCAGAGAGATAGGTGCCGTCTGCGGCATAAGCGGTCTGTACGGCGGTGGCTTCATAGTTGCCCGGCTCCAGCGGCGTATCCAGCTGGATGGAGGTAATGCTCTCGCCGGGGGCGATGGGCTCGGATGTGTAGATCGCTGCGTCATCCACGCGCAGTTCGAAGACTACGCTGTTGGCGCTGCTGAGCGTGTTGGTCAGCGTCGCGTCCACGCACAGGCCGTTTTCGTCAAATACCAGCATGTTGCCAAGCTGCGTCGCCAGGTAGCTTTCCCCATCGCTGGCCTCGCGTTCGATGCGGTAGGCCCGCAATTCGCTCAAGCGCTGTTCAAACTCGACGCGCGCGGCCTCCTGTTCGGCTTCGGCCTCGGCCAGCGCCGCCTGTTCGGCTTCCAGATCGGCGCTCAGCGATGCAAGCTGCGTTTCCAGCGCGGCCTTTTCCTCGGCGCTTTGGTCATTGGCGGCGGTCAGCGCGTTTTCGGCCTCGGTGATCTGATCTTCCAGGCCGGCAATCGCGGCGTTGCTGCTTTCGATTTGCGCCTGAAGCTCGGTCACGGTGGCATTGGCCTCCGCCAGTTGTTGTTCGGTTTCGGCAAGCGAAGCGTTGGCGCTGTCCAGCGCTTCGGTTTGGCTCTGCAACTGCTGGTTGGCGCTTTCAAGCTCCGCCGACGCATTTTGAAGCGTTTCGTTGGTTTCGTTGGCGGCGGCAAGCTGCGCTTCCAATTCAGCAATGGTTTCCTGCTGCGCGGCGATGGTACTCTCCTGTGCGGCCGCGTAATCCGTCAATTCCGTTTCCAGCGTAGCGAGGGCCTGCGCGGTTTCCGCGTCGGTGGCTTCGCCTTCTGAAAGGGCGCTCAGCGTCTGACGCGCCTGCGCAAGCAACCCCTGAGCGTTTTCCGCATCGACGGACGGGGCCTCAGTTTCCGCCGGCTCCGACGCAGGGACGGCGGACGGGGCCTCAGTTTCCGCCGGTTCCGACGCAGGGACGGCGGACGGGGCTTCAGTTTCCGCCGGCTCCGTTTCGGCTGTGGACGCGGCCAACTCCGCTTCCAGGCCGGCAATGCGCTCATTGCGTTCCGCGATGATGTTTTCCAGTTCAAGGATCTGTTCGCTGAGGGTCTCGACCTCCGGCGCGGAATCCAGCAATTCCAGATCTTCGCGCAGGCTGTCCGCCTCGGCGGTCTTGGCCTCGAGGTCGGCGGAGAGCTGCTCCACTTCAGCGGTCAGGGTTTCAATTTGGGTGTTGGCCTCGGCAAGCTGTGTTTCCACTTCCGCGAGCTGCTCCTCGGCGGTCTGCCGGGCGTTTTCCAGGTCGAATACCTGTACTTTGAGCGTTTCCAGCTCTGCCTGGGCGCTTTCCAGGGAGGTTTCCTGCTCCGTGAGCTGGGCCTCGGCGTCGGTCAGGGCCTGCTGCGCTTCGGCAAGGGAGGCGTTGACGCTTTCCAGTTCAGCTTCCAGCGCAGCCTTTTCGGTAGAAAGCTGTTCGGACTGGCTGGTGGCCTCGGCCAGCGCTTCCTCAAGCGTCAAGTAGCGGTCGCGCTCCTCTTCGAGCAGCGCGCTTGTGCTTGCGAGCTGGGCGTCGGTCTGCGTCCGTTCGTTGTTGATGTAAACAACCGCGGCAATGGCCGCAACCAGCAACACCAACAAAACTGCCAACCATATTTTTTGTTTGCGCTCCATAGAAGGCCCCCCAATCACGCCGCAACGCCTGCGTGCGTTAATATAGCATAATTATAACACAAGCACGGCCTAATAGAAAGGCCTTTGGCAAAAAAACCGCGTGTTCGGCCCCATTTTCCAATGCCAAGGCCGGATCCTGGACCCCCCTCCAAGGTTTTGAACGCACCCCGCTGTACGGTCAGGCCACGATCCATAACGATGATCCCGTCGCAATTTCGCAGCGCGGACAGGCGGTGGGTAACTGCGATCGCGGTCGCCGCGTTTCCGGCTTGATTCTTGAATATTTCTTCCTGGATACATTTTTCGCAGGTATTATCCAAAGCGCAGGCCGCTTCGTCCAGATTGGGCTTTGCGGCGGCGCAAAACACGCGCTGGGGCGATGCGTTGACGCCGTCCACCGCAAAGGTTCGTTCCCCCTCCGCACTGTAAAGAAATATGCTCCGGGCAGCCGTCCGATGCCGGCTGCGGTCATGGCAAGAGGGCGATGATGCGGCGCAGTATGTATTTCCTGAAAGTTTTCCTCCATGGCGGTATTCCTTTTTTCAGGAAAAACGCGCCAGGTCGAGCTGGCGCGGAGGAGAAACTGCTGCTCAATGCCGGAAGGCGCGTTCAACTGTGCCGCCGCCCAGGCATATATCGCCCTGATAGAGCACCGCCGCCTGTCCGGGCGTGACGGCGCGCTGGGGCGCGTCGAACGTTATGCGAGCCAGGCCGCCGGAAATAACGGCGCGCGCTCCCTGCAAGGGCTGGCGGTGGCGCAGGCGCACCTGACAGGGGAATTCCGTGCCGTCCGGGGCCGGGGCGCTGTTGGAAAGCCAATGCAGCTCGCTGATTTCGCAGGCAACGGAATACAAAAGCGGCGAATCCTCGCCCTGTTGGACGATGAGGCGGTTGCCCGCAAGGTCTTTTTCCACCACGAACCAGCGCCGTCCGTCGCCGGAGCCGCCGATACCCAGCCCGCGCCGTTGCCCAAGGGTATAGTACATCAGCCCATCGTGGCGGCCGACAGTTTTGCCATCGGGGGTGACCATGTCGCCCGGCTGGGCGGGCAGATATTCAGAGAGAAACTTTTTGAAATTGCGCTCGCCGATAAAGCACACGCCGGTGGAGTCCTTTTTATCGGACACGGGCAGTCCGGCGTCGCGGGCGATGGCGCGGATTTCCGCCTTTTTCAGCCCGCCCACGGGGAACATGGCCATGGACAGGGCGCGCTGGCCGATTTGGTAGAGGAAATAGGTCTGGTCCTTGTTTTCGTCGGCGGCGCGCAACAGCGTGTATTCGCCGTCCTTCTGGCCGATGCGGGCGAAGTGGCCGGTGGCCAGCTTATCCGCGCCCAGTTCCTCGGCAAAGCGCAAAAAGGCGGAGAACTTGATTTCGCGGTTGCAGAGCACGTCCGGGTTGGGGGTGCGGCCGCGGCGGTATTCATCCAGGAAGTGGGAAAACACGCGCTCATAGTATTCCTTGGCGAAGTTGACGGAGTAATAGGGGATGCCGATGCGGGCGCACACGGCGCGCACGTCGGCCCAATCGCGTTCGGAGGTGCATACGCCGCCCTCGTCCTTTTCCTCCCAGTTGTTCATGAATACGCCGATGACTTCGTGACCGGCGCGCTTGAGCAGAAGCGCCGCGACAGAAGAATCGACGCCTCCGGACATGCCTACGACGATGCGCATGGTGATTACCTCCGCAAAATGCCCCGGCCGGGCCGGGGAGAGTTGATTGCAATGGGAGATGGCAAGGTGGTTGGGGGATGGTGAGGGACATGGCGCTGTTTATCTGCGGCGGGCGGTGAAACGACGCTGCTTGCCCCGTTGGGGCAAGAGGCGCTGTGGTGGCGGGGTGCGACGCTGCTTGCCCTGAAGGGCAAGGACGCTTCGAAAGGGCGCGCGCCGGTTTTCAGGATTCGAGGCGTTGGCGGCGGATGACGCTTTTTTGCACGCAAGATATCCCCTCTTCGGCGCGCGGGGTAACGGCCGGGCGTTGCGCTCCTTCCCCTCCGGGCAGATTCCCACACCGGCGGGGCTACGGCGGGCCCTGCCCGCACCCGCTCAAGGGATTTATCCCTTGAGAATCCCGTTTGCTGCCGCGCGGTTGGCAGGGCGTTGCACCTTTCCCGTTGCCAACCGCCGCAGGCGGACGGCCCCTGCGCGTGGGCCGTTCGCCGTCTATACCCTCCGCCACTCCAACCGGAACGCGCCGCAGCACGCCCGCCCCCTGCTCGTGGGGCGGGCGTGCGTCAATCCCGAGCCGAAGGCGCTGGCAGGCGGCACTGCCGCCCGTGCGTCAACCCGGAGCCGAAGGCACTGGCAGGCGGCGCTGCCGCCCCGTCGGCTAGGGTTCGGGGGTCGGGGTCGGTTCGGGGGTCGGGGTGGGCGTGGCCTCAATGATGACGGCTTCTTCCTGCATGCCGACAATTTTCCAGCGGCCATCGGTTTTCATCAGCGTCACGTTATACCGCCGCCCCTGCCAGGTCGGCACCGTGTCGCTCACATCGCGCCCCGCAATCGCTGTACCCGTGATGGACGGCACGCGCTCTACCACTCTGCATGTGGCATAGCTGTCCCATGGCCAGGCCCACAGGCTTTCAACAGTCAATTCATGTTCAAAGCTGGTGATGTTATAGTTCACATAGGGCGAGCTACCGTCAAACGCCGCCGTCAGGGCCGGGTCGGCGCTGAGGAAATCGCCGTGGAAATAGTTATTCAGCTCCGGCGCGTCCTCGCGCGTGAGGATGACCTCCACACGCTTTTCCAGGCCGTCGCTCAATACGATATACACATTGGCCGTGTTCATGCACATATAAAACGCGCACAGCAGCACCGACACCGCAATGGTGAAGATCAGCAGCCGTGAGGCAATGAACCAGACCAGCCGGCGAATATACTTCAAAAGCGCTCCCTCCATGCCTTGCGCAAAGGCGCGTCCGTGGACGCGCCCCGCGCCGGACGCGGACGCATGCCGCCCCGCCCGTTTTAAGGACGATATTTAGTCCCAATTGGTTCCATTCTCCGGCATTTGCTCCTGCGCCGGGGCCAGTTCGGTTTGCACATCCTGGGATTCTTCCGTTTCCGCTGTGGAAGCGGTGGAAGCCGTATCCTCCGTAAAAGTGCTGCCCTCCAGGATAGACTGGAGCTGGGAAACCATCTGCTCGTCGGTAAGGCGGAACTTGAATACCACGCGGCGGGAGGCCGAGCGGTTTTCCGTGCCGTCCTCATTATAAATCAGGTCGCTGAACGAGCGGCCGTTGGCGGTGGCCACCTGGCGCAAATGCTCGCGCGTGCTGTCGGAGATATGGGAATAGTCGTCGGCGAGTACGTAGCTGGCCACGTTGTAGGCGCGCTGCTGCGACAAAAGCAGGTTGTCAATATAGCTGCCCACCGAATCGGTATGACCCTCGATGATGATTTCGCTGACGTAGTCGCGGTATTCATCCGAGAACAGCACGTCCAGGTAGACGGGCAGGAAGGCGTCGATGCGCGCGCGGCCCTCGCTGGAAAGCTGGGATTCGCCGGTGGCGAACAGCACGTCGCTGGCCAGGGCGATGGCGCCGCTGGTGGGATCGACCGTGGCGGAGATTTCCGCCTCGCGCAGCGCGGTGGACAGATCTGAGATGATCTGCGTGCGCACGCCCACCAAGTCTTCGATCTGGCGCTGTTGCTGCTCAAGCTGGCTTTGCTGCGTGGCAATCTGGCTTTGCTGTTCGTCGAGCTGCGATTGCTGCTGTTCAAGCTGAGTAAGCGTATTTTGCAGTTCTGTTTCGCGCGCGTCCAGCTCTTCCTGGGTTTGGTCGGCGGCGCGCTGGGCCGCTTCCAGCAATAGCTGCTGCACGGCCAGGTCCTCTTGCGCGGCAGTCAATTCGTTCTGCGCGGCGGTCAGCTCGTCCTGGGCGGCGGTGAGGGCGCTGTTTTTCGCGTCCAATTCGTCCTGGGCGGCGGTCAGCTCGCTTTGGGCAGCGTCCAGCGCCGCCTGCTGCGTGGCGATATCCGCTTCGCTCTGTTCAAGGGATGACTGTAGAATGACCATCTGGTCGCGGCGCGCCTCATAGTCGTCGTACATCAGGAAATACTGGTACAGTATGTAGAAAAGCACCAGTATGATGACCAGCACCAGCGCGCTCATCAAGTCGGAAAAGCTCAGCCAGAAGCTGTTTTTGTCCCCACCCTGGCGAGAGCGGCCGCGCGCGCGGGAATATCGGCTCATGCGCATGCGTCCACCCCCTTACTGTTGGGGATACATCTGCCGGACGGCGTCGTCCAGCGCCGCCTGCGCCTGTTCGAGCGTGGCAGAGATGCGGTCGATCTGGTCGAGGAAGGCGTCGGTGGCCTCGCCCACGGCGTGGGGGAGCTGACCGAGGGAATCGGCGATGTTCGCGGCCAGGTAGTCCACGCGCTTGGTGAACTCGCCCATGTAGTCGCGGAAGGAATCCAGCGTGTCGGTCAGGTCTACGCGCAGCTGTTCGCCGATGCGCTGACGGTTGTTTTCCAGCATGGTGCCGGTGGCGCGAATCTCGCTGGCGGCTTTCATCAGGCCGGCTGTGCTTTCGCCGCTGACCTCACTGAAGCGCTGCAACATATTCTTCTGCGCCTGCTGGAGATCCTGCATGGAGCGGCTCAATTCCGCGTGCATGCTGGAAACGCTCTTTAAGTAGGCGTTTTGCTGGCTGGCGACCAGCTCCATCTTCTCCACGTTGGAGGCGATGCGCAGGTAGTTGTCGTCCGCGCCGCTGCGGGCGGCGTTGAGCTTTTTGAGGTAGTCGTCAAGCTGCTCCACCATATTTTCCAGCCCGCTCTGGAGCTGGGCGGCGTTTTTGAGCACGCGACCCGCTTCCTCCATGCTGGCGTTGACCATTTCAGAAACCTTCTGCTGCCCGGCGCAGGTGCTTTCAATCACGCGCGAGAGGTTTTTGAACTGGCCGTCCATCATTTCGTCCATGCGGTCCACGAAGCGGCCGGCCACCTTGTCAATCAGGCGCATCTGCTGTTGGGTATTGATGTTTATAAACTCCTCCAGGCTCTTTTGGATTGGTTCCGTTACGCCGGTGATGATTTCCTCCAGCCGGTCGGTGAAACTGCCGTTGAGATCATGCGACATGGTCTGAATCAGGGCGGTCTGTTCCTGCTGGTAGATGGCGATCTGGGTCATCGGGTCTACGGAGAGCACGCCGGCATAGCGGCTCATGGCGCTGTAAAAGTCCTGCAGGGTATGCTCGGCCGAGCCGCACACAAAGCGGGTAATCAGCGTAAAGGCAATCGAGCCGACCACGCCGACGATGGAAGTCATGAACGCATAGCGCATGCCGGGAATCAGCGTGACGATGGATTCCTGCACAGCCTCGGCGTCGGACATGTTAAAGCCGGACAGGCCGGTAGTCAGGCCGATGAGCGTGCCCAGGAAGCCGAGGGAAACCATCAGCCCCGGAAGCGCTTCGGCAAAGGAAATGCGGCCCGGGCCGTAGATGGCGGTATCCTCGTTGATGTAGTCTTCGACGTTGGAAGCATTGTGGTACACGCCGTCGGCGAAGAACAGGTTGTTTAAATATTCGCTCCAGTGGGCGTAGAGGCAACCCTTGCCCAGAAACTTATCCTCCTGCCACGAGCGCTTGCCGGTCGCCCCCTGCTTGATGGAGCGGATAGCGCGCCGGATGGTTGCGCGCGTGCGGGAGATGGGCGCGATGCAGCGGATGATGCCCACAATGAACAAAAGGACGATGACGGTGTAGACGGATATGTTGATTACGGCGTCCAGCCCGCCCGAGCTACCTAAAAACATTTCTAAAAAGTCCATAGTCCCCTCCCGTTCAGTCAGTATAGATACTTCAAGTATACCATTTCAAACGGGGCAGGAAAAGGTAGATGACGTGACGAAAAAATGACAATTGCCGGGCCGGCGGTGCCGGCCGCCAGCGCTGCCGCGTAGGAGCGACGCGCGCCCGCCCCACGAGCAGGGGGCGGGCGCGCTGCGGCGCGTTTCGTTTGGGTGGTAGAGGGGATAGACGGCGAACGGCCCACGCGCAGGGGCAGCTCGTTGTAAAGTCAGCTATTGGTCTCGGAGAGTATAGGAAATCCCGTTCTCAATGGCGTATTGGCAGGCGTAGGAATCCCGCGGCACAGTGAGCACGAGGGAAGCATAGCAGTCGGCAAAGACATCTGTGCCAATACTGGTCAGGCTCTCCGGGAGCATAACTGAGGTCAAAGAGAGGCACTGAGAGAAAGCGCCCTTGCCGATGGATTTAAGACTCTCCGGGAGCGTAACCGAGGCCAGGGAGTAGCACTGGTAGAAAGCGTTCTCGCCGATAGACTCAAGTCCTTCGGGGAGCGTAACCGAGGCCAAGGAGTAGCACTGGTAGAAAGCGTTCTCGCCGATAGACTCAAGTCCTTCGGGGAGCGTAACCGAGGTCAGGGACTGGCACAGGTAGAAAATGCCCTTACCGATAGATTTAAGACTCTCGGGCAGTACTACCGTGGTCAGGAGGGGGCAGTCGGCAAAGGCATAATCGTCGATGGACTGAAGTCCCTCGGGCAGCTCAATCGAAGTGAGAGAGTAGCAGTTTGAGAAGGCACCGTTGCCAATGGTCTGAAGCCCCTTTGGAAACTCAATTGAAGCAAGAGAGAAACAGAATGAAAAAGTACTGTTTCCAATGCTCTGAAGCCCCTCTGGCAGTACGACGGAGGTCAGGGATTCGCAGAAGTAGAAGGCAGTACTTTCAATGGTCTGAAGCCCTTCTGGCAGCACAACGGAGGTCAGGGATTTACAGTCGTAGAAGGCACCACTCTTAATGGTCTGAAGGCCTTTAGGCAGCGTGACCGAAGTCAGGGAGTTACACCAGAAGAACGCGCAGTTACCGATAGACTGAAGACCCTCGGGCAGCACGACCATGGTTAGAGATTCACAGCCGAAAAAAGCGGCATCGCCAATGGTCTGAAGCCTTTCCGGCAGAGTTACCGTAGTCAGAGAGCAGCAATAGGAAAAAGCTAGATCGCCAATTTCCTGGACCGGATGGCCATCCAGCTCGGCGGGAACGGCCAGCTCCGTGGCGTCGCCGGTATAAGCGGTGATGCGCGCGCTGCCGTCCTCCAGCAGTTGATAGGCGTAGTCCCCGCAGGTCAGTTCTCCTTCATCTTCCGCAAAGGAGGAAAGTCCGCAGGCAGGCAACACCGCGCTCAAAAGCAGGCAAAGAACAGCTTGGAGCAGCTTTTTCACGGTTATTCCCTCCATATTTATAAACCATTACATAGTATAATGTTAAGATATGGATGCTGTCAAGCGCCATGCACATGGTTGTTTGTATGCTCTGTCCGCAAAAAACATTTCAGGCGGATGGCACGCGCGGGGGTTGTGTCCTCTCCAGGCGGAACAAAACAAATAGCCCATGTCCCCCTATTCGAGGGGCATGGGTGCGTTATACATCAAGAGTGCTGGCTGGCGGCGTTGCCGGTGGGTGGCGCTGCCTTGCCCTGTTGGGCAAGGAACGCTGCGCAGGCGCGTAAACGACGCTGCTCGCCCTGCCGGGCAAGGGCGCTGCGAAGCCGGCGCGCCCTGATTGCCCATTACGAAGCGGAAATGGGCGTCGGTTCGTTTTTTCTTTCGCGGCTGGACAGGCGGGCGCGCCGGGGCGGGCGAATGGTACTATTATCCATTTTGCCATCCACATTGCTTATTGGTGTCCTCCCGCGGGGGGAACGGCGGGTTTTGCCCGCACCCACTCAAGGGATTTATCCCTTGAGAATCCCATTGGCTGCCGCGCAGTCAACGAGGCGTTGCATCCCTCCCGTCCCAAACGCCGCAAGCGGGGCGCCGGGGATGGAGAACGGTGCATTATTCATCTTGCCATCCGCATTGCTGATCGCTGCCCTTCCGCAGGGGGAACGGCGGGCTTTGCCCGCACCCACTCAAGGGATAAATCCCTTGAGAATCCCATTGGCTGCCGCGCGCTCAGCGGGGCGTTGCATCCCTCCCGTCCCAAACGCCGCAGGCGGGCGGCCCCTACGCGTGGGCCGTCAGCCGTCTATCCCCGCTTCCGCCCCAACCGAAACGAAACAAAGCGCCCATGCCCCCTACTCGTGGGGCATGGGCGCGTCTACACGGAGCCGAAGGCGCTGGCCGGCGGCACCGCCGCCCTATTCGGAAACGTAGGGAAGCAGCGCGATTACGCGGGCACGCTTGATGGCCGTGGAAAGCTGACGCTGATGCTTGGCGCAGGTACCGGTCATGCGGCGGGGCAGAATCTTGCCGCGCTCGCTGGTGTACTTCATGCGCAGGCGCACCATGTCTTTATAGTCGATATGCTGGACCTTGTCCACGCAGAACTGACAAACCTTGCGGCGCGGCTTGCGGCCACGGGGGCGGCGAACCCGCTCGCCTCTATCTTCAGACATTGCTTGTTTTCCTCCTTGATTGGTGGTTGGACGCCCCGCTTAGAACGGCAATTCGTCGTCCACGTCGGTAAAGGCGTCCGGGTCGCTGGTATAACCGCTGGGCTCGGAGGGCGGCGGCGGGTTGTCCGCGCGCTGCTGACGGTCGCCCTGCGGCGAAGAAAGAAATTCCACCTGGTCGGCCACAATTTCGGTGATATAGCGCTTAGAGCCGTCCTGCGCATCATAGGAACGGTTCTGGATGGTGCCCTCCACCGCGACCTTGCGGCCCTTGGACAGATAGCGGGCGCAAAGTTCCGCCGTCTGCCGCCAGGCGACGATGTTGAAGAAATCCGCCTCGCGCACGCCCTGCTGGTTGGCAAAGCGCCGCTGTACGGCCAGCCGGAACTGGCACACCGAAACGCCGGACGCGGTGGTGCGGCTTTCGGGGTCGTTGGCGAGATTCCCGATCAAAATGGCTTTATTCATGGCTTGCAACCTCCTTGACGGGGCCGGCCGCCGGGGTTATTCCGCCTCGGAAACGGGGGCTTCCTCGTCTACGGCCTCAGCCGGGGCGGCCTCAACGCTTGCGGCCTCGACAGGAGCGGGGGCCGCGGCCGGGGCCGGAGCTTCGACAGCGCTGGCGGCGGGGGCCTCAGCAGCCTCGCGCACAGGACGGTTCATCTCGCGCTTGGCGGGCAGCTCGCCCTCGTAGCGGATCACGAGATAGCGCAGCACGGATTCGGAGATCTTCAGGTTGCGCTCCAGCTCGCGGGGCAGGTCGACGGGAGCCTTGATGTACATCAGCACATAATAGCCCTCGGTCTTGTAGTTGATGGCGTAGGCCAGACGGCGCTTGCCCCACTCATCGACGCGCTCCACTTCGCCGCCATTCTTGACGACGAGCTCGTTAAACCGGTTGATCAGCTCGGTACGCGCGCTGTCCTCCAGCGCGGTATCAATCACGTACATTACCTCATACTGGTTCATGGGAAACGTTCACCTCCTTATGGACTTCGGCCATGGCCGCACAGCCATGGCAAGGATGCGCCAATTCCATATTATATCAGAAAAATATGCGGTGCGCAAGGGTGGAAATTGTGAAAAAATAACGCCGGCAGCGCAAAAATTGACAAAGCGCGGCGTGGATAATATAATGAAAGCGATCGGAGGGCAGACATGAAAAGAAGGCGGAGCGGTATTCCCCGCTGGTTGGCGTTTTCGCTTTTGGCGCTGGCCATGGGCGCGCTTTCGTGCGATGGCACGGTGGCGGTGTGGACGCTGCCGGGGCTGGTTTTGTGCGCCTTGGCGGCGGTTTTGCCACCTCTGTTTGCCCGGGAACGCATACAACGCCTGGCTGGAGCGGCCGCCTGCCTGGGGGCATGGGCGCTTTTGCTGGTTTCCTTCCTTTGCGGCGGCGTGGCGCAGACCGTGCTGGGCGAGGGGCTTTTGCTGTTGGCCGCGGCCGCGTTCGGCCTGTGGTGGCGGCGGAAACTTACCTGGCGGCGGGCGGCGGCGCTTTTGCTGTTGGCGGCCGCTGTCCTTCGCCTCGCCTACGTGCTGTGTACGCCCTATGACATGCGCCAGCACGACGGCGGCGGGCATATTGAATATGTAGCCTATCTGGTTGAACACAACTTCCGCCTGCCCGCGCTGGACTTTGATCCCCGCGAAGGCTGGCAGTTTTATCATCCGCCGCTCAACCACCTGCTGTTGGCCGTGTGGGTAAAGCTGCGCATGCTCCTGGGGGCGACGTTTGCGCAGAGCCTGGAAAGCGCGCAGGCGCTTTCGCTTTTCTGGTCGTGTGCGGCGCTGTATTGCTGTTGGCGGATGTTTCAGGCGCTGAAAATACGCGGGGCGGGACTGTTTGCCGCCTGTGCGCTGGTCGGGTTCTGCCCGGTGCTGGTGATAAACGCCGCCGCCGTCAACAATGACGGACTGCTGTTTTTGTGGGAAATGGCGCTTTTGAACGATGTGGCGCGTTGGTGGCGCGCCCCTACGGCCGGGCGTTGCGCGCGCATAGGGCTGTTTTTGGGGCTGGCCATGGCCACAAAGCTCTCGGGGGCGCTCCTCGCCTTCCCGCTGGCGGCGCTGTTCCTGGCGGCGCTGTACCGGCACCGGCGGCGCATGGGGGCAATGTGGCGGCAGTACGCGCTGTTTTTGCTGATCTGCGCCCCGCTTGGACTGGCCTATCCTGTGTATAACCTGCTGCGCTGGGGCATGCCGCTGAACTACGTGTTGCCCCTGGCCGAGGATGCGGCGCAGTTGATCCGCAAACGTACAGCGCTGGAGCGGCTGTTTGTGGTCACGAAGGAGCAGTTTTTGCGCATGTTCATCGAGCGGGACACGGTGGGCCTGCAGGACCACAACGTGTTTCTGGCCCTTCTCAAGACTGCGGCCTTTGACGAGTATATGGTGTCCGGCGCTGTGGGCGTGGCGGTAGCGGTGTATGCTTCGCAGATCGCGGCGGCGGTTTTGAGCGCCGCGTGCGCTGTGCGCGCCGCCGTTCATTGTGCGCGGCGGCGGTATGTGGGCGTGGTCAACGCCTTTCTGGCGCTGACGGCGGCTGTGCTGCTGCTTTCCTATGTAAAGTTTTGCTTTGAATATCCGTTTGTATGTACGGAACACATCCGCTATGTGCTGCCGCTGATTCCCCTGTTCGCGGCGCTCGCCGGCAAGTTCGCGCCCCGGACGGGCGCGGCGGTGGGCTGCGCCGTGGCGTTAAGCGCGCTTTTGATGTTTGCGCTTCTGGGCTGGGGAATACAGATTTCCTGAATGGCGAAGTTTAGCCCGCGAAAGGGATTGAACCGACCGCAAAATCAAGGGATTTCCCATGTTTTGCGGTCGGTTTGTTTTGTGTATGGTTCGTTCCCGGTCAGAGGACGCCGTTTTGTACGCCTTCGAAGCCGCTGTCCAGCAGGTTTAAGAACATTTCCAGGCAATAGACCAGCCATTTCTGGTCGCCGGTCATGTTGTCGGTGCAGTGGGGCAAAAATTCCGGGCGAACGGGGCCCTTCCAGTCCTTAAACCATTCGTTGGTGGCGCGGGGCATGGGCAGCTTGGGCGGGGCGACGAAGTCCGGGTAGAGGCTTTTGAATACCTCGCGCACCAAATACTTGCTCTCGCCGCCGCGCACGCGCGCGTAGTCCAGCGGTACGGCTAAATAGGTGCCCAGGAAGGGGATCACTGCCTCGCAATCCGCCAAGCCGCAGGCGTTGAAATAGCTGGTGGTGCTTTCACGGATATAGAAGGTGGAATTGAAGGTATGTGGGTCGATGTGCCCATCGCGAATGAAGGGGGCAAAGCCCTCCAGAGCCAGCCGCGGGTGGGTGAGCGCCTTCCAGGGCTTCACATAGGTATAGCGCTCGATAAAGTCGCCAGCCAGCCAGTCTTGAGATAGCAGCCCGTCCTGTCCGCCGTAATTGACGTCGGCGGTTTCGCCGAAGATGAGCCGCTCAAAGCCGTCCTGCTTGGCCTGCATAGCTGCCTTGCAAATTTGCACCTCGATAGAGTGGATGGGCGCGCCACGCCGCTTCATCAGCGCCGGGGTGAGCGCAAGCATATCTTCCCAGGTGATATCCACCACCTTATGGATAAGGCCGCATTCCTCGGCAAAGCGCGCCGCAGCGGGGCTTTCGTCGGTTACCTGCTGGCCAGGCACCACGCAGCGGAAGGTGTAAGCTGTTGACCCCTTGGGCATAAATTTGGCAAGGATGGCTGAATCAATGCCACCGGAAAGCGCCAAAGCCGCCTTGCCATCCTTGCAGGCATCGCGCGTGGCGCGCTCCAGTTCACTTTTCAGCGTAGAGCTGTCCTTCACAGGCAGGCGCTTTTGCGGAAAGGGAAACTTGCGCGGCGGCAAGCCCTCGGCAAAGCAACGCTCCGGATCGGCGATAACACGGTAGGTCAAAAAGGAACTCATGCAATACTCACGGTCCACCGTCATGCGTTTCCCTCCGTTTCCCCGCGCACGGCGGCCAGCGCCTTGCTCACCTGCGTGGAAGAGACGCCGCGCGTGTACGGGAAGTAGATGATGCGGATGCCGGCCTCGGCAAAGGCCCTTTCATAGTCGCGCCACTTCTCGGTGCCATACCAGTCGTCGCCGACAAAGAGGATCGAGGCGCCCAGCTTTTTGCACATGGCCAGCTTGTCCATGTCGTATTGGGGCACGGCGGCGTCCACGTATTTGATGCTGCGCACGATCTCGATGCGGTCGCTGAAGGGGATGATGGCGTGTTTGCCCTTGTAGGAAACCAGCTCGTCCACCGTCACGCCCACAATCAGCTTGTCGCACAGGCCCTTGGCGTTTTTCAGCAACGTCAGATGCCCGATGTGGAACAGGTCAAACACACCGGCGGTGTAGCCAATGGTCATATCCGTACCTCCCTTGTGGCGTCAGCGTTCAAAAGAACATTTATTTGGCAGTATCCGTTCAAAAGCATCAATGAGGCGTTGGCGCTCGGTTTCAAAATCAAAGCCCGTGTCGTCGTCGTTGACGCACACCATGCGCCACCTTTGCGCGGCGATGGCTTGGGCGGCGGGGCGGGCGCCATATTCTGACTTGAGGAAGAAGGTCACGCCCAGAGGCTTGGCGGGGGTAAAATGCCCGCGGGCCAGCCGCCAGGAGCGCGCCGCCAGTTGGCTTACGTCCGCCATGGTGCGGAAGCGGCGGCGGCAGGTGGCGTCCAGGGCCTCCGGTTCGGCCATCCAAAGCTCCTCAAAGGCGCGCTTTTCATAGGCCACGGCCAGATGCGGCGATACAAAGCCCGTGAAAAACGGCCAATAGCTCAACGACACAGAGCGCACGACGCTTTTGATGCCGTTGCGCAGGCTGAACCACTTGCGCCAGTTGAGCCTGGTATATTTGCGGTGGTTGAGGCAGTGGTTCAAAACGCCGGTGTTGTTGAGCAGTATGTGGGCGAAGGGATCGTCCGTGTTATGCGGATGGGCCACGCCGAAGCGGCAGGTGTCGCAGGGCAGGCCGTTCCGGAAAAAGTCCTCCTCGCGCACGGGGGCGGTGAGAAAGATATCGTCGTTGAAGTAGACGAAATGGTCGGAAAGCCCCTTGATGCGGTGTATATTCAGCTCGATGGGGTGGGAGCTGAAGGTGGGCAGGTATTCCGCCGGTATGTAGTCCTCGTGGCGCACAATGTGCAGGCGGGGATGTTCCGTATTCAACCACGGCGGCAGGTGGCCCCAGGTGATAAAGTGTATGCGGCGCACCCACGGCGCGAACGCCTCCACGCCGCGGAACCAGTATTGCAGCGTGCCCCATTCGCGGTAGCGCACGGCGCGGCCGTCGCCGCCATCCGGGGCGTAACGGGCGCGCTCCGCCTGCCAGGCCGGGTCGCCGCCGTCCACCCAGGGCAGCACAAAGTCAATGTCCATCGGTAAACCTCACTCAGCCCAACCGTGGGGCGTCCTGAAAAAATCTGGCGCGGCCGCCTCCGCACGCTTTGCGAAGGGCGAACCTCACTCGTCCCAAACGTAGAGCCGCCCCGGATGCGTTTCGCGGTGCTTTTCGTCCGGCGGGCGCATGTAATCGCCGTACTTCTGCGTGAGCAGCCGGTCGTACCCCCTCGGGCAGGGGAACAGGCGGTCGCGGAAGGGCAGATTCACGGTTTGCAAAATTTCATCGCGCGCCATCAGCGCCGGTTCGCCCCAGGTGCCGATGGCGCCGGCGCGGGGCGAGGCATCGGGGGCCAGGCGGGAGATGTCGCGCACGATGCGCCGCCCGAAGAAAGACGGCGGCAAAAACCAGTAGGGAAAGCGCTTTACTACGCGGTGCAGCGTGCGCAAAAGGCGCTTTTGGGGCGGCAGTTCCCGTTCTGCGGCCAACGCCAGCATGCCCAACCGGGCGTGGGCGCGGTTTTTGCGCATGCGCCCGGCCTGCGCGTGTACGGCTTCATCGTCCATGCCCGCGCCGTCGATGGGGAAGATGTCCAAATCCACGCCCGTGGTGTAGCGGCGGCGCAACCCTTCCTCGCGCCGGGTGCGCGTGTCGGTGATCTTGGCAAAGGCAAACGGCAGCGTCATCACACGGGTGTGCGGGATGGGGTTTTGCGCGTACAGCTTCAGGAATTTTTCATAGTCCGGGCGGGGCATGGCCAGGTCGATATCGTCATCCCAGGGGATGAAATCGCGGTGCCGCACCGCGCCCAGCAGCGTACCGCCAAAAAGCTGGTAGCGCAGGGCGTGCGCCTCGCAGAAATCCGCGAACTGGCACATGAGCGCGTAGAGGCGGTCCTGCCATTCACGAATATCGGTCAACTGCCGCATAGCGCTCCTCCTCAGGCGGGAAAGTAATAAATTCAGTATAGCATCATTTCGATTAAGAATCAAGCGCCGGGGACGGCGAGGCCGCGGCGCGCATAGCATGCAGGGGAGGTCGCGCCATGGCCCTCCCAAGCCCCCAGCGAAAGGAGAATTCTTCGTGTATATGCAACGAAACCGTCAAAACCACGCCTGTTACGGCCTGCTGCGCTCGGTTCCCAGCGCCGTGGCAAGCAATGTGTTTTACCAGGGCCCCTGTCCGGCCAAGAACGCCACGCGCAGCGGCATCTGCGTTTGCGGCTGCGGCTGCGAAACGCCAGTGGATTCCTGCCCGCGCTATGCCTCCGTGTGCTGCGACGCGGACTGCCTGGCGGAAGTGACCGCCAGCGCTCCCGATTGCGATTGCAACTGTGGCTGCGGCTGCAACAACTGCGGCTGCAACAACAACTGCGGCTGTAACAACAACTGTGGCTGTAACAACAACTGTGGCTGCAACAACAACTGTGGCTGCAATAACAACTGCGGCTGCGACAACTGCGGTTGCATGCCGCCCGTCTGCGCGGACTATTACGCCGTGCTCACCGCCTACGGCCCGGCTACGTTGGCCGACGGCGGCAGCCTGCCTTTGAGCATTGTTCAGGGCGGCGGCACGGGCTTTGGCACCTGCACGGGTGGCGTGCAGGTATTGCAGGACGGTACCTATTTTGTCACCTATACGATCAACGCCCCGGCGCTTTCGCAGGCCAACACAGTAATGGGCTTGCGGCTGAACGGCACGAGGCTTACGGAGAGCGAGGTGTCCGTACAGCTCAATGGAACGGGCGCGGCGGCCTGTTTTTCCGGGCAGACGGTGGTCACCGCCGCGGCGGGAAGCTGCCTGAGCCTGGTCAGCAACGGCACGGCCACGTTCCCCCAGAGCGCCACGGGCACGCCGCTGGTGACGATGACGATTGTGCGGATCGCGCCGTAGGCGGGGCGGATGGGGAAGCAAGTTCCCCTGCCAGACGCCGCGCCGCAGATTTTGAGTTTGCGGCATGACAGGTTCATCAAGGGCGAAACCGCGCAACCCAACGGATTCCGCCCTCCGGCCCCTTCTGAACCCCGGAACGCGCCGCCTTGCGGCACAAGCCGGGCTTAAGAGGTAGATATGTTTCCCTTGGCAAACGGGATTTGCCTGTGAAAAATATCTGCGGGCCCGCCGCACGTGTCGCCGGGCCCGATTTTCCAGATGCGTCGGTCGCCGCGGTACATTTTATCAAGCCTGCCCCGGACGCGAAAGTCCGGGGCAGGCCCAGAACGCTGCCAAAGCCTGCAAACGCAAAAATTGCCCTGATAAAATAAAAATCAGAGGCAATTTTTGCTTCCTGCGTCAGCTGCGCATGCCCTCTTCGGTCGCTCACGTCCATGTAAGCTCCCCTGTCCGCAAGTTTGCTCCTTTATCTTGCGGGCTTTTGAATCCCTCTGGCAGCCTGTCGGTTTTGCCAATATCCTGGGTCTGCCCCGGACCTTCGCGTCCGGGGCAGACCGTTGTTGAAACAGGAAAGCGGGTCAGTTCGCCAGCTTCTTGTATTCCTCGATAAGGGCCGCGTCGTCCGTCAGCTCCATTTCAAAGCCGGATTCGTACACCTGGCCGGGTTCGAGGGTGATGAGCGTGCCGTTTTCGCGCGCTTCCACGCGGGAAAGCACGCCCGAGGTGGTCGGCTCCAGGCCCAGGGCGTAGTCGCCGGCGCGCATGCACTTCCACTCGCACAGAAGCGGCAGCACCTTGGCGTCGAAGCGCAGGGCGGCGGCCAGGCCGAGCTTTTCATTGTGCAGCATGGCAAAGCCCTGGCCCGGGAAGCCGGTGTGGAAGTAGCACTGTTCCTCGCGGCCGATTTCCGGGGCCTCCATGCGGTCGTGGATGGGCAGGCCCTGGCGGGCGAAATCGTCGCGCGGCTCCACATGGCCGGAATTTACGTAAATGCGCGCGCCATCATCCAGCATCGGGTAGCCGAAGTTGATGTGGTAAATCAGCATCATCGGCGAGGGGGCGAAGCCCTGGTTTTCCACGCGGTCGATGACCTTAAAAGCGCTCTTTTCCGTATGGATGCGCACCTCGCGGGTGAGCACCATGTTTTCCTCGAATACGCAAGCCTCGCGCACTTCACCGCGCAGGCGGATGACCGCCTCGTCGCCTTCGAACACGGTTTCGCAGGCCACGTTCGCGGCGGGGGTGTTGCTGTACGGCCCATGCAGGCCCAGCTCGCGGCCATTGTCCGTGCAGGCCGCGCCCGCATACGTCAGCCCACAGGTGGTGAGCATGCCGGCGTCAAACTGCTTGAGGAAGCCGCGGCCGCCGTTTTCCGTGTAGAACTGCGGGGCGCGCACGCCCACCTTGGCGCCGAAGCCCATGTTCGCGCCCTTGTAGCGCAAAAAGGGGATGTCCAGCCCGCGGTCGGCCAGCAGGGTCATTTCCAGCCCCCGGCCGTTGTTTACGTCGAAAGCGCGCATGCCCCTGGCCGGGCCGTCGTTGTAGGTATAATCCTTTACGCCAAAGAGGGTTTCCAGATTGCCCGCGTATTTGCGCAGGTTTGCCATTTCGCTTTTTTTCATGGGAAAAAGACCTTCCTTTCGGATATGTTTTCCACATATAGTATACCGCTTTTTACTGCCGCGCACAAGAGGCGTGTTTTCGGTGGTTCATTGATTTTTTACTACCCATTGCCCCGCGCCTGTGCTATAATGAAGGCAGATTGCGGGAAGGAGGCGTTCGCTTGCGGCGTGGCAAACAACCGCATGGGGAACGGATGCTGCTGTTTTCCTGGCGGGATACGTTCGTTACGGTGATAGCGCTGTTGGGGGCGTTGGTTTTGAGCGCCGGGCTGCGCAAGCTGGATCCCGCCGGCGACAGCTATGCCCCGATGCTGTTTTTGTTTATGGTGGCGTTGGTCAGCCGCATCACGCGAGGGTACTTTTACGGCGTGGCGGCGGCGGTGTTGAGCGTATTCGCCATCAACTTCGCCTTTACCGAGCCCATCATGGCGCTGAACTTCAGCCTGGCCGGTTATCCGCTGACGTTTATGACGCTCTTGGCCACGGCCATCCTCATCAGCGCCATGACCACCCAGCTCAAGCGCCAGGAGGAGCGCAACTACCGCGCCCGCCTGGAGGAGATGCGCGCCAACCTTCTGCGCGCCGTATCGCACGATCTGCGCACGCCGCTGACCTCCATATCCGCCGCGGCTTCGCTGCTTTCGGAGAATCTGGAGGAAATGGACACAGGGCGCCAACGCGCCATGCTTGCCCAGATCAGCGACGACGCCCAATGGTTGATCCGCATGGTGGAAAACCTGCTGTCCATCACCCGCGTGGGCGAGACGTCGGGCGTGCGCAAAACGCCGGAAGCGGCCGAGGAGGTCATATCCGAAACGGTGCGCAAGTATCGCGGCCGCTTTTCCCGCCCGGCGGCGGAGATTTCCCTGCCGGACGAACTGGTTATGGTGCCCATGGACGCCATACTCATCGGCCAAGTGCTTTCCAACCTGCTGGAGAATGCCGCGCTGCATGCAGAGGGCGCGGAGCATGTGCGCGTATGCCTGCGGGTAGAGGGCGATGAGGCGGTGTTCGAGGTGTCCGACGACGGCGAAGGCATTCCGGAGGCGCGGCTCAAGACGCTGTTTGACCCCTCCGCCGCCCAGCCCAGCGACAGCGCGGCGCATTCGCGCAACAACATGGGCATCGGCCTGAGCGTGTGCCGCACCATCGTCATGGCGCACGGGGGCGCGCTTTCGGCGCGCAATCTGCCCGGCGGCGGGGCCTGCTTTCGCTTCACGTTGCCGATGAAGGAGGAAGAAACGCATGCGTAATGCGGCAACTATATTGATCGTTGAGGATGACGAGCGCATCCGCGGCCTGATCCGCACCGTGCTTGCCGGCGCGGGCTACGTCACGTTGGAGACGGGCAACGCCACCTCAGCCCTTTCCATGCTGGCCTCGCACCGGCCCGACCTGATGGTTTTGGATCTGGGCCTTCCCGACCGGGATGGGCAGGAGCTTTTGCGGGAGATACGTTCGTGGTCGAACGTACCGGTGGTGGTAGTTTCCGCGCGTGGGCAGGAGCGCGACAAGGTGCGCGCCCTGGATGGCGGCGCGGACGACTATATTACCAAGCCCTTTGGCACCGAGGAACTGCTCGCACGCATCCGTGCCGCCCTGCGCCATGGCCAGCGCATGGCCGAGGGGGAAAAGAGCGTTTACAACATTGGCGGTTTGCAGGTGGATACCGAGCGCCGCATTGTGCGCGTGGATGGCCGCGAGGTGCATCTGACGCAAATCGAATACAAAATCGTCACCCTGCTGTGCCGCAACGCCGGCAAGGTGCTTACGCACGACAGCATGATTCGCGAGGTATGGGGCCCGTTTTCCAACTGCGATACCCAGCTTTTGCGCGTAAACATGGCCAATATCCGCCGCAAAATCGAAAAAGACCCCGCCATGCCCGAATACATCCTCACCGAAATCGGCGTAGGCTACCGCATGGCTGAGGTCGGCAGTGCCGACGGCCAGAGCTGCCGCGAGTGAGCGGCGCGCGCCCGCCCCACGAGCAGGGGGACGGGCGCGCTTTGTTGCGTTTCGATTGATGCGGGAGTACGAATACGCGCCGGGCGGCTCACGCGCAGGAGCCGCCCGGCTTGCGTTGCAGGGTTGCGATTCTTGCGCGGCAGCCAATGGGATTCTTAAGGGATAAATCCCTTAAGCGGGTGCGGGCAGGGCCCGCCGTAGCCCCGCCGGAACCATGGCCCTGCGCGTGTGGCCAAGCGGCAAAACGCCCCGCCCGCCGTTCCCCGCGCGCCCGGCAACAGCCAGCTTGCACGAGGAAGAATTTTGCCCGCCGCCATCCCAAAACCGGGCGCGCGCCTTCCCGAAGCGCCCTTGCCGCAGGCAAGCAGCGTCGCCCCGCACCCACGCAGCGCCCCTTGCCCCAGCGGGGCAAGGCAGCGCCAACCGAAGAAATCCGCACCCTAGCGGCCAACGATATCTTCCCAAGGCCGGAGTGGCCGTGATGGTGCGCCCCTGCCCTATCAAGAATGGAGCAGAGCGTTGACAAAGCCCGCAAACGCGAAGATTACCCAGATCAATTCAATATAGATTCAAAGGCAATTTTCGCCTCTTGCGTCAGCTGTACTTACAGGCTGCGGTCACTTACGTCCATGTAAGCTCCCCTGCCTGCAAGTTTGCAGCCTTGTCTTGCAGGCTTTCCTGCCGCTCATGGGATGTAGACTTTGCCAATGTCCCGGCGTCCCTGCTCCATCAAGAATGAAACAGGCCCCCCTTGAGCGCATTCCGATTGGGGCAAAAGGGCAGACCGCCGCCGGAACCATTCGCGCGCGGAAGCGCCCGGCTTGCGCTGCAGAGAAACAGAATTTACGCAGCGGACAGGGGAGGCCCCAATGGACAAACCCTCTGAGCGGCGGCCGTAAATTTATGCAGATGAGCAAGCGGCATGGTGCTTAGGCCGTCCACCGGGCTTGCATGCTTTCGCCAGAAAGCGGCCGGGGTGCGTCCATCTCCCGAAACCACCAGACGCGTCCCAACGCTTGCGCCACGGGCTTTTCCAGCCCCGCCCGCACTTTCCGGCAATCAAAAAGCCCGCCGCATAACGGCAGGCTCTACAGATCGTTTTTACTGCGCGCTTCCCGGCGTATAGACGGGGGCTCCGCACTCCGCGCAAGGCTGGTAACCCTTGTAATAGGCCACCGCCAGCTCGTATTTGCGGCTGTAACTGGCCACGTATTTGCAATCGGAGGTGTGGTAATACTGGCCGCTGTCGTTGGCGTAGACATAGGTTTTTGCTATTTCCTCAACGTCGGCCAGTACCGGGGCGCTGGCGCCGGAAACCACGCCGTAGTTGGCAGACCCCGTGTCCAGCGAAGCGGGAAGCTCCGGCCCATAGACCGTTACGTCCTTTTCCACGCCAACCATGCGCACGCCGCTATTGCCACGGCCGGGCGGCGAAGTCAGCGGCGAAAGAACCACCACCGTCAAAAACACAAAACAGGCGGTCACCAGCCCCTTTACGGCCGGATGCCACCGCTGCGTCCGCCACATCAAAAAAAGGCCGTAGGGATAGCATACCACCAGGAAGAAAATGGTCTTCCAAATGGAACGCTTCCGCCGCCGGGGCGTATTTCGCATGATTCAGATCCTCGTTTTCCCCAAAATTCGACAATTTCCTGATTTCTATTGTAAGCTCCATGGCGCAAACAGTAAAGGAAATGCCGCCGGAGTTCAAAAAATTGTACCATTGCGATAATATCTGCAATAGTTTCGTAATATACTAGGGGTAGCGGAGGCGAAATGTGCAGTCCACAACATATGGGCGTCATATTTGCCTTGGCATTCGCACGCACGCTGCTTGACAGGAAACGGCAAACGGTGTTATACTCAAAAATGGGGGTTTGGCGGGGGTAATTCTTCCTCTTGGAAGGGAGGCGCGCGCCATGGCGAGCGATTATGAAATTCTTGGCGTTTCGCCCTGCGCCAGCAGGGAGGAGGTGCGCGCGGCGTATCGGGCCTTGGCCCGGCGCTGGCATCCCGACCGTTTTATGGAAGGCCCGGAGCGCGAATGGGCAGGTGCGCGCATGGCGGAGATCACCCGCGCTTATCGCGCCTGTATTAAGGGGTGCCGCGCGGCGCGTGCCACGCGCACTACGCGCGCGGAGGATGACGAGCGTCTGGAGCAGGCGCGCCGTTTGATCGACGATGGCCAGTTCAGCAATGCCCGCGCAGTGTTGATGGAGGTATCCACCCGGCGGGCGGAGTGGAACTATCTGTTTGGATTGATGCTTTTGCACCGGCAGGAATATGAAAAGGCGCTGGTGTACCTTTCCGTAGCCGCGCATCAGCAGCCGGAAAACGAGAAATACACGCGCATGGAAAATGTGGCGCGGGGAATACAGGAAAGCAGACGGCCGCGCTTTGGCCGGTTTTCCTGGTAGGATTTAAGGCCTCGGTGGCGCCCGGTTCAGAGCGCTGGAAAGCCGCTTGATTGCAGAATTGCTTTTCCCAGGGAAGTGGGGGAAGCAATTTTGTTTTTATATTCGCTGTGCCTGCAATTTGCGGCTGTTTATGCAAGTTCAGTCTTTGTCGCGGGTCTGGCTTGGCTGGCACATTGATTTTGTCTGCGGGTGTGGGATGCCGCGAAATTTGACGAAGGAACGCTCCCGCGGCGTTTTGCCGGGCTAGGGAGGTGGCGTTTCAATGCGGTTGCGCCGCTGGTGATGCGTAGGGGGAGGACGATGCTGCTTGTCCCGCTGGGACAAGGGCGCTTCGGGCGGACGCGCTTGGTTTGGGGCGGGGCAGGAGAACGCCTTATGCGTGCGGGTTGACCTATTATCGGATGCACGGGGAACGGTGAGGGCAGATGGGCTTTTCCACCATGCGCGCAAGATTGCAGTTGCGGCGGGAGTGGAATATATTTGTACGAGTGATTTGGCCTCTGAGGACTTGTTTTGCTGCCGCGTGGAAATCGCTATGTTGTGGCGAAGATTGGCGCTGCCTTGCCCTGGTGGGGCAAGGGACGCTGCGTGGGTGCGGGGCGACGCTGCTTGCCTGCGGCAAGGGCGCTTCGGGAAGGCGCGCGCCCGATTTTGGGATGGCGGCGGTGGGCGAAATTTTCTCACGTGCAAGCTGGCTGTTGCCGGGCGCGCGGGGAACGGCGGGCGGAGTGTTTTGCCGCTTAGCCACACGCGCAGGGTCATGGTTCCGGCGGGGCTACGGCGGGCCCTGCCCGCACCCGCTTAAGGGACTTGTCCCTTAAGAATCCCATTGGCTGCCGCGCAAGAATCGCAACCCTGCAACGCAAGCCGGGCGGCTCCTGCTCCTGAGCCGCCCGGCGGTTGTACGTACTCCCGCATCAATCGAAACGCAACAAAGCGCGCCCGCCCCCTACTCGTGGGGCGGGCGCGCGTCGCTCCAACGCGGCAGCGCTGGCAGCCGGCACCGCCGGCCGGCCTAGTAGTGGAGGAGGCCTTCGAAGGCAAGGTGGGTTTCGCCGGTCAGGGAAGCGCGGCCGTTTTCGATGCGTACGATCAGGTCGCCGCCGGGGAGTTTGACGGTGATATCCTCGTTTTCCGGGCAGTAGCCCAGTTTGACCGCCGCCGCTGCCGCCGCGCACGCGCCGGTGCCGCAGGCCAGCGTTTCGCCGTTGCCGCGCTCGTATACGCGCAGTTTCAGCATGCGCTCGTTCACCACGCGCGCAAAGCCCGCGTTCACCCGCTCCGGGAAGATGGCCGCGCTTTCAAAGAGCGGGCCGAGCGTTTCCAAATCCAGCGCGTCCACACGCTCCACAAAGGTCACGCAGTGCGGGTTGCCCATGGACAGGCAGGTGATGCGGAAATCCCTGCCGCCAAACTCGGCCAGGCGGTTCACGACTTCCTCGCCGGGCAGGTTGACGGGCACCTTTGCCGCCGCAAAGCACATTTCGCCCATGTCCACGCGCGCCGAGGTGGCCAATCCGTCGGTGAGCAGGAGCTTGACGCGCTTTACGCCGCCGCCCGCTTCGATGGACACCTCCCCGCCCGGGGCGATGCCGCGGTCGTGCAGGTACTTGCCCACCAGCATCAGGCAGCTTCCCGCCATGCCGCCGGGGCTGCCGTCGCGGTTGAACATGCGCATCTTCGCGTCGGCCACGTCGCTTTGCTCGATCAGGGCGATGCCGTCGCCGCCCACGCCGAAGTGCCGGTCGCACAGGGTTACGCACAGCGATTCCGCGCAGGATATGCGCCCGTCGCGGTTGTCGATGACGATATAGTCCGTGCCCGCGCACTGCATTTTCGCAAAGCGCAGTTCGCCGCGCTTTGTACGCATGTGGCACAAATCCACAAGCTCGGTATTGCGTTCGTTGTAACGGCTTTTGAGGATATCGGCCAGGGCGTTGGCCGTGTCCAGCGAGGTCAGGCAGGCGATGGATTTGGCCAGCGCCCGCCGGTGCAGGGCGATGTAATCGCGCATGGTGTCGTCGCGCAGCGCGCCGGTGTAGACCACATAGCTGACTTTGCCGCTCTCCATCAAATCGAAGGCCTCGCCGCTTTCGCCAATGCCGGGAATCTCGGTCACGTCGATGCCGAGCTGGCGGATGGCGCGCGCGGTGGTGTGGGTGGCGTACATCTTCGCGTTCAGGTCGTAGAGTTTCTTGGCCAGCGTCACCAGGTCGTAATGGTCGTGGTCGTCCACGGACAGAAGCACGCCCAGCGGCTGTCCCGGCTCCGGCACGCGGATGCCCGCGGCGGTCAGGCCCTTGAACAGGGCCTCGTCCATGCGCCGGCCCAGCCCCAGCACTTCGCCGGTGGACTTCATTTCCGGGCTTAAGTAGGCGTTGGCGTCGGTGAGCTTTTCAAACGAGAACACCGGCACCTTCACCGCGTAATAGGGCGGCGTGCGCTGAAGCCCCGTGCCATAGCCCAGGTCGCGCAGCTTCGCGCCCAGCATCACCCGCGAGGCCAGGTCCACCATGGGCACGCCCGTCACCTTGCTGATGTAGGGGATGGTGCGCGAGGCGCGGGGGTTGACCTCGATGACGTAGAGCTGGCCGTGGTAGATCAGGTATTGTATGTTCACAAGCCCCTTCGTGCCCAGCGCCAGCGCCAGCTTTTCCGAGCAGGACACCAATTCGGCGCGCATGCCGTCGTTCAGGTTGTAGGGTGGGTACACGGCGATGGAATCGCCCGAGTGTACGCCGGCGCGCTCGATGTGCTCCATGATGCCGGGGATGAGCACTTCCTCGCCGTCGGAAATTACGTCCACTTCCAGCTCCGTGCCGGGCATGTACTTGTCCACCAGCACGGGGTTTTCCGTGCCGCCGCGCAAGATGGTCTGCATATAGGCGCGCACTTCCGCCTCGTCGTAGGCGATGGTCATGTTCTGCCCGCCGATGACGTAGCTGGGCCGCACCAGCACCGGATAGCCGATTTCCCCGGCCGCCCGCACGGCTTCTTCCTCGCTCGTCACGCCGCGCCCGGCGGGGCGGCGGATGCCGAGGCGTCCGAGCATTTCGTCAAAGCGCTCGCGGTCTTCGGCCAGGTCAATGCCCTCGGCGGAGGTGCCGAGGATGCGCACGCCGTGGCCGTCCAGGCACTTGGCCAGCTTCACCGCCGTCTGCCCGCCAAAGGCCACCACCACGCCCACCGGGTTTTCGCAGGCGACGACGCTCAAGACGTCCTCCTCGGTGAGCGGCTCGAAATAGAGGCGGTCGGCGGTGTCGTAGTCCGTGGAGACGGTTTCCGGGTTGTTGTTGACGATGACCACCTCATAGCCCATGCGCCGCAGCGTGCGCACGCAGTGGACGGAGGAATAGTCAAACTCAATGCCCTGCCCGATGCGGATCGGCCCGCTGCCCAGAACGATGACCACCGGCTTGCCCGAGCGCTTGAAGCGCCGCGCGTCGCAGGCCTTGTCCGTGGTGGCGTAGAAATAGGGCGTTTCGGCGTCGAACTCGGCGGCGCAGGTGTCCACCAGCTTGTAGGAATAATGGCAGGGGCCGGGGATTTCCACACCCAGGCGCGCAAGGGCCTTGTCCGTGTAGCCGAGGCGCTTGCCCTCTTCGTAAGAGGGGGCCTTTTCAAAGTCGGCCAGATGCTTGAGCTTGGCAAGGAAGAAGCGGTCGATGCGGGTGAGGGCGAAGATGGTATCAAAGTTCACGCCCTTTTTGATGGCCTCGAACACCGTGAACAGCCGCCGGTCGTCCATGGCGCGCAGGCGCTCCATGACATCGCCTTCGGCGGGGAGGTTCAATGTGTCCATGCCGATTTCCGCGCCGCGCACGGCCTTCATCAGCGCCATTTCAAACGAGGGGGCGATGGCCATGACCTCGCCGGTGGCCTTCATCTGCGTGCCCAGGCGGCGGCTGGCCCCGGAGAACTTGTCAAACGGCCAGCGCGGCAGCTTGACCACCACGTAGTCCACCGCCGGCTCGAAGCAGGCGCAGGTCTTGCCGGTGACGTCGTTTTTGATTTCGTCCAGCGTATAGCCCAGGGCCAGCTTAGCCGCCACCTTGGCGATGGGATAGCCGGTGGCCTTGGAAGCCAGCGCTGAAGAGCGCGACACGCGGGGGTTGACCTCGATGACGGCGTATTCAAAGCTGTCCGGATTGAGGGCGAACTGGCAGTTGCAGCCGCCCACCACGCCCAGCTCGGTGATGATGTTCAAAGCCGCTGTGCGCAGCATCTGGTATTCGCGGTTGGCCAGCGTCAGCGCCGGGGCGACGACGATGGAATCGCCGGTATGCACGCCCACGGGGTCGAAGTTTTCCATGGAGCACACGGCGATGACGTTGCCGGCGCGGTCGCGCATGACCTCAAACTCGATTTCCTTCCAGCCGTAGATGTACTTTTCAATCAGCGCCTGATGGATGGGGCTGGCCTCCAGGCCGCCCGCGGCCACGGCGGCAAGCTCCTCGGGGTTGTTGGCCACGCCGCCGCCCGCGCCGCCCAGTGTGAACGCGGGCCGCACAATCACCGGATAGCCGATTCTTTCGGCGATGGCAAGCGCCTGCAAAACCTCCGTGGCCGTGGCCGAGGGGATCAGCGGCTGGCCGATCTTTTCCATGGCCTCTTTGAAAAGCTCGCGGTCCTCGGCGCGGTCGATGGCCTCCACCGGGGTGCCCAGCAGCTTTACGCCCATGCGGTCGAGGAAGCCCTCGTGGTAGAGCTGGGAGGAGATGGTCAGCCCCGTCTGCCCGCCGAAACCGGCCAGCAGCCCGTCCGGGCGCTCCTTTTCGATGATGCGGCGGATGGTCTCGGCGGTCAATGGCTCCAGATAAACCTCGTCCGCGGCAAAGGAGGTATCGCCGTCCGCGGCGGGACGGTCGGTCATGATGGTGGCCGGGTTGGAGTTGACCAGCACCACTTCCAGCCCCGCCTGCTTGAGCACGCGGCAGGCCTGCGTGCCCGCGTAGTCAAATTCCGCCGCCTGGCCGATGACGATGGGGCCGGAGCCAATCAGCATCACTTTTTTGATTCCCTCAAGCATCGGCATAGGCGTTTCCTCCCATCATGGCAATAAAGCGGTCGAACAGGCCCTCGGTGTCCTGCGGGCCGGCGCAGGCCTCGGGGTGGAACTGCACGGAAAAGGCGTTCAGGGCCGGGTAGTCCACGCCCTCGAAGGTGCCGTCGTTGGCGTTGACAAAGCGCAAAACGCCGGGCACGCCGTCGGTTTCCACCGCGTAGCCGTGGTTTTGCGAGGTGATGAGCGTGCGCTCGCCCAGCAGGTCGCGCACGGGCTGGTTCGCGCCCCGGTGCCCGTACTTGAGCTTGACAGTCGTCCCGCCCTGGGCAAGGGCCATGAGCTGATGGCCCAGGCAGATGCCAAACACCGGCAGCCGCCCCATGATTTCGCGGATTTGCGCGATTTCAAAGGCGTTGTCGGCGGGGTCGCCGGGGCCGTTGGAGAGCATCGCGCCGTCGTAGCCGCCCAGCAGCACCTCGCCCGCGGGCGTATCGTGGGGCAGCACGGTTACATGGCAGCCGCGTTTGTTCAGCTCGCGGACGATATTGTGCTTGGCGCCGTAGTCGATGAGCGCTACGCGGAAGCGTTCGCGCTTGCAGGACGCCTCCTCGGGGGCCTTGACGCTCGCCGCCGCCACAGCGCCGCGCACGGCGTATGCGCGCACACGAGAAAGGTCTGTTGGCACTTCATTGCAAATCAGGGCGTTGGTCACGCCCTCCTCGCGCAGGATGCGGGTGATTTCCCGCGTGTCCACGCCCATGATGCCGGGCACGCCGCGTTCCTTCAAAAACGCGTCCAGCGTGCCCTGGCAGCGGAAGTTCGAGGGAAAATCGCAGGCCTCGCGCACCACATAGCCACGCGCCAGGCATTCGCCCTCGTAGTCCTCGGGAATCATGCCGTAATTGCCAATCAGGGGGAAGGTCTGCAAGATGATTTGCCCGGCATAGCTGGGGTCGGTGAGGGTTTCCGGATAGCCGCACATGTTTGTAGTGAACACCAGTTCCCCGAGTCCCTCGCCCTCTGCGCCGAAGGCGAGGCCCTCGAAGACCTCGCCGGAAGCGAGCACCAGATAGCGCTTTTTCACCCCGCGATCACCTCTTTCAGGATGGCAACGGCGGCTTTCAGATCGTCCCAGCCGATGGTAAGCGGCGGCAGCAGGCGCACGCGGGTCTTGGCCGTGAGCACCAGCACGCCGCGCGTCAGGCATTCCTGGACGATTCCGGCGGCGGGCTTTTCCGTTTCAATGCCAAGCATCAGGCCCAGGCCGGTGACGGCGCGCACGCCCTTCGCGCCGGAAAGCTCGCCGCGAATGTATTCACCGCGCGCGCGCACGCCCGCGAGCAGTTCTTCGTCGATGCGCTCAAGGATGCTTACCGCGCCGGCGCAGGCCACGGGGTTGCCGCCGAAGGTGGAGCCGTGGTCGCCGTAGGTGAGCACGTCCTTGACCGATTCGGCAAACAGCGTCGCGCCGATGGGCAGGCCGCCGCCCAGGCCCTTGGCCGTGGAAACCAGGTCGGGCGCGAGGCCGTAGGCCATGTAGGCGTACAATTCGCCGCAGCGGCCGTTGCCGGTCTGCACCTCGTCCACGCACAAAAGCATGCCCTTTTCGCGGCAGAGCGCCTCCACGCCGCGCAGGAAAGCGCCGTCCAGGGGTTGCACGCCGCCCTCGCCCTGCACAATTTCCAGCATCACGGCGCAGGCGCCGTTCTCCGCCGCCAGGGCGCGCACGCTTTCCAAGTCGTTGGGCTGGGCATAGGCAAAGCCGGCCGGGAAGGGGCCGAAATGCTGGTGGAACACGTCCTGGCCGGTGGCGGCGAGTGTAGCGATGGTGCGGCCATGGAAGCTGTCTTTGAGGGTGATGATCGCCCTGCGGCCGGTCTTTTCGCCATACTTGCGCGCCGCCTTGATCATGCACTCGTTGGCCTCCGCGCCGGAGTTGGAGAAGAACACCTTCTGCATTCCCGTGCGCTGGCAGAGCATTTCCGCCAGGCGCGCGCAGGGTTCGGCGTAGTAGAGGTTGCAGGTGTGGGGCAGGGCGTGAATCTGCTTTGTGACCGCCTCAGCCCAGGCGGGGTCGGAAACGCCGAAGATGTTCACGGCGATGCCGCTGCCCAGGTCGATGTATTCCTTGCCCTCTTCATCCCACAGATGCGCGCCCTCGCCATGGGTAAAAGTGACGGGATAGCGCTTGTAGGTATTGGCGACATAGGTTTCACAGGCTTTCCGGATATCCATATTCTTCACTCCTCGAACATCGTTCCCAGGCCCTCGTCGGTCAGAAGCTCGATCAGCACCGCGTGAGGCACGCGGCCGTCGATGATAAATACTTTTTTCACCCCGCGGCGGATGGCCTCGGTGCAGCACTGCGCCTTGGGGATCATGCCCCCGGCGATCACGCCGGTTTCAATCAGACGGGGCACATCGCTCAAATTGATGTGGCGGATGAGCGTGGCGGGGTCCTCGCGGTCGCGCAGGATGCCGGGCACGTCGGTCATGGTCACCAGCGAGGAGGCGCCCAGTTCCCCGGCGATGCGGGCGGAGGCGGTATCGGCGTTGATGTTGTAGGTATTGCCCTCCAGATCGCAGCCCACGGTGGACACCACGGGGATGTAGCCCTTTTCCAGCACATCCAGGATGGGGCGCACGTCCACCTTGACGATTTCGCCCACATAGCCCAGCTCCGCGCGCAGGGGGCGGGCCTGAATCATGCCGCCGTCCATGCCGCACAGGCCCACGGCGCGCCCGCCGATGGATTGCAGTAAGTTGACCAGACCCTTGTTGATCTTGCCGGATAGCACCATCTGCACGATGTCGGCGGTTTCGCGGTCGGTGACGCGCAATCCGCCCACAAAGCGCGATTCCTTGCCCACGCGGCCGAGCATTTCCGTAATTTCCGGCCCGCCGCCGTGCAAAAGCACCACCTTGACGCCCACCAGCGACAAAAGCACGATATCGCGCATCACCGCGTGTTTGAGTTCTTCATTGACCATGGCGTTGCCGCCGTATTTGATGACGACGATCTGCCCGTTATACTGCTGGATATAGGGAAGCGCCTGCACGAGGATCTCGGCGCGCTGCGCGTTATTGGTCATGGGTTGCCTCCTTGCATAAATATACGCATCCGTCAGGTGCGGTAATCGCCGTTGATCTTCACATAGTCGTAGGTCAGATCGCAGCCCCAGGCCACGGACGAATATTCGCCACTGTTCAGGTTCACTTCGATGACCACTTCCTCCTCCAAAAGCACCTTCTTGGCCTTTTCTTCGGAAAAGGGTATGCCTGCGCCGTTTTTGCAGACCTCCACGCGCCCGGCGGCGGAGAAGAAGGAAACGTCCACTTTATGCACATCCACATCCACTCCGGCATAGCCGATGGCGCACAATACGCGCCCCCAGTTGGCGTCGGAGCCGAACATGGCCGCCTTGACCAGCGAAGAACAAATGACCGATTTGGAAACCACGTCGGCAATTTCCTGCGTCCTTGCGCCGGTGAGCGCGCATTCCACCAGCTTGGTCGCGCCTTCGCCGTCGCGGGCGATCATGCGGCACAGGGCGGTGGTGACGGCGTTCAGCGCCGCGCAGAAGGCGTCGTAGTCCGCGCCTTCGCCGGTGATTTCGGCGTTCCCGGCCATACCGTTGGCCAGCACGCAGCACATGTCGTTGGTGGAAGTGTCGCCGTCCACGCTGATGCGGTTGAAGCTCTTTTTTACGTCCGCCGACAGCGCCTTTTGCAGCATGGCCGGGGAAATGGCCGCGTCGCTGGTCACAAACACCAGCATGGTGGCCATGTTGGGGTGGATCATGCCCGAGCCCTTGGCGATGCCGCCCAGGCGCGCGGCCTTGCCGCCCACGGCAAACTCCACGGCCACGGATTTGATGCGCGTGTCGGTGGTGAGGATGGCCTCGGCGGCGGGAAGATCATCCCCGCTCAGGCCATGCACCAGCGGCTGCATGCCCCCGGCGATGGGGGCGATGTCCAGCGGCTGGCCGATGACGCCCGTGGAGGCCACGACCACGTCCGTGGCGGGCACGCCGGCGTGCTTTTCCACCAGCGCGCACATATCGCGGGCGATCTCCACGCCGTTTGCGTTGCAGGTGTTGGCGTTGCCGCTGTTGCAGATGATGGCGGAGGCATAGCCGTCGGCCAGGTTTTCCTTTGTCACCAGCAGCGGCGCGCCCTTGACCAGGTTTTGCGTATACACCGCCGCCGCCGAGGCGCGCTTTTCGGAAACGATCAGGGCCAGGTCGCGCTTTTCGCGGTTTTTGCGGATGCCACAGTGGATGCCCGAGGCCGTGAAGCCCTGCGCGGCGCAAACGCCGCCTTCGATCAATTTCATCATTTTTATACCTCCTCCGAACCTTCCGCGCGCATGCCGCCGTTTCTATAACTCCAGCCCCGCGGCCAGATCCGCGCCCATTTTCATGTTCAAAAGTTGCACCGCCGCGCCGGACGCGCCTTTGCCGAGGTTGTCGTAAACGGCCAGCAGGGTGAAGCGCTCCCCGTTGCCCTCGCAGGCGACGATCATGCTGTCCTTGCCCGAGAGCAGCCCCGCCGAGGCAAAGCCGCCTTCGGAAATGGTTTCCCGAAAGGAAACCACCGGGCCGGTGTAGAGCGATTTGTATACGGCGCGCACATCTTTCATGCCTGCGCCCTTTGCAAGCTGCGCGCGGTGCAAAGGCACGCTGACCAGCATGCCGCTGTAAAAATTGCCCACCACCGGCAGAAACACCGGCGGCTGCGTAAGGCCCGCTATTTTCGTCATTTCCGGCAGATGTTTGTGCGCCTGCGCCAAGCCATAGGGCCGGGGCGGATCGTAGATCGCGCCCTTTTCGGCGTAATCGGCGATCATCTTCTTGCCGCCGCCGGAATAGCCGGTCAGCGACGTGCAGGAAAGCGGCGTTTCCGGGGAAAGCAGCCCCGCCGCCACCAGCGGCGCGACCAGGGCGATAAAGCCGCTGGCATGGCAGCCGGGCACGGCTACGCGCTTTGAGGATAAGACCGCCGCGCAAGCCGCCGCGCCCAGCTCCGGCAGGCCATAGGCCCAACCCGGCGCGGTGCGGTGGGCGGTGGAGGCGTCCAACACGATGGTATCCGGGTTTTCCACCATGGAAACGGCTTCGCGCGCCGCCGCGTCCGGCAGGCACAAAATGGCCGCGTTGCAGGCGTTGAGCGCCCATTTGCGCGCCGCCGCGTCCTTGCGCTTTTCTTCGGGCAATACGATCAGCTCCACATCCTCCCGCGCCGACAGCCGTTCGGAAATGCGCAGCCCCGTGGTGCCTTCGCGCCCATCAATAAATACCTTAAACAAAGCAATTCCCCCGCATAATTTCATACCGATATGAATAATTATAAGCAAACTCGTCTAAAAGTCAACCGCGAGCGAAAAAATATACAAAAAATTCGCATATTAATGATGCGTCAAAGGGCGGACGCTCCCTGCATCGCGCGTGGGCAAAGCCGGAACCGTTTTTCCACCGGAACAGAGGCGGAATGCGCACGGAGCGCATTGTTGGTTCCCCCTAGGGCCAACGCCTCTTCTGCCAAATCCGCCGGCCATTGCGAACGGTGGCAGCCACACAAAACCCTTTGCCATTGCCGGCACACCCGTGGTATAATATCCTCAAACCCCGGATTGGAGGGCTGGCCATGCCGGACTTTCACCGCGCTGACCCGCGTTTTTCCCTGTGTGGGCTGAACTGCGGGCTGTGCCTGATGTATGTGGGCGGGCATTGCCCCGGCTGCGGCGGCGGCAACCGTGCCTGTGCGCTCGCCCGTTGCGCCCAGGCCCACGGCGCTGTGGAATACTGCTTCCTCTGCCATGAATATCCCTGCAAGCTCTACGAAGGCCGGGGCGAATGGGATACGGTATCCTTCATCACTTCCCAGCGCCGCGATCTGGATCTGGCGCGCGCCCGGGAAATGGGCGCGGCGGCTTACCTCGGCGAGCTGGGGGAAAAGATGGATATCTTTCAATACCTGCTGCATACATGCAACGACGGGCGGCGCAAGAGCCTGTTTGCGCTGGCGGCAAACCTTCTGCCGCTGGAGGATTTGCGCCGCGTTCGAAGCGATCTTACCGCGCTGGACGCGCCCCTTTCCCTACGCGCCCGCGAAGCGGCGCGCCTGTTGGACGAGGCGGCGCGGGCGCGGGGGATCGCGCTCAGGCTGCGCAAAAAACCGCCGCGGCGCTGAGCAAACAATGCGCGGCAGGGCGGCGCTTTGACGCATCCAGACAGCTGGAAAACGCCCGCTATGCGGCGCGGCCGCAATGACATGACGATGGAGGAAACCATTATGATCCGCAAGGCAACCAGGCGGGACATTCCCGCCATCACCCGCATTTATGAGCGCATACACGCCCGCGAGGAGGCCGGTTTGGGCACGACCGGTTGGAAACGCGGCGTTTATCCCACCGAGGAAACGGCGCGCCGGGCGCTGGCGGTGGACGAGCTGTTTGTAGACGAACGCGAGGGGGCGGTTGTGGCCGCGGCCCGCATCAACCGCGTGCAGGAGCCGGAATACGCGCTGTGCCACTGGCAATACGCTGCCCCGGAAGACAAGGTCATGGTGCTGCACACGCTGACGGTCGATCCCGAGGCAGCCGGGCAGGGCGTGGGCAGCGGCTTTGTGGCCTTTTATGAGCAATATGCCCGGGAAAACGGCTGCAGCTGCCTGCGCATGGACACCAACCAGATCAACGCCCCGGCCCGCGCCCTTTACAAGCGCCTGGGCTACCGCGAAGCGGGCATCGTGCCCTGCGATTTCAATGGCCTGGGAATTTTGCAGCTGGTGTGCCTGGAAAAGCGCCTGGGCGAAGCCGAAGGCTGAACCGCCGCGCTCGGCATATGCCCGGTAGGGTTACGCGCCGCGCGCAATGGTATTCCCACCCGCCGGTTTTGCGGTATACAAAAACCCGCCCTGGAATCAGAGCGGGTTTCATTTGTCTCTGCGCGTTATTCAGCGGCAGTGGTATCGTCGGCCGCGGGCTCGGCATCGGTCTCAGCCGCGGGCTCTTCGGTGGCCTCGGCAGCGGGCTCCTCAGTAGCCTCGGCAGCGGGCTCCTCGGTAGCCTCGGCAGCAGGCTCCTCGGTGGCCTCAACCGGCGCCTCGGTAGCAGCCTCGGTGGGCGCTTCAGTAGCGGTGGTTTCGCCGCCATTGGAGCAGCCGGCCAACGACAGCGTCAGCGCGCACAGGATCATCGCAAAAACAAGAATCTTTTTCATGGTTATCCCTCCATATGTCCTTTCATATTCTTTTATGGACGTAGACTAGTATATCCCCAAGGATTGTCTTTTATGACATAAAACTGTGAAAAAAACGTAAATAATAGCAATGAGAGCGAAATATAACCTATTTACCCGAAAGTTGCCATAGTTGCCAGGCGGCATCCGAGGGCATGCGCCAGTCGCCGCGCGGCGAAAGCGATACGCTGCCCACCTTGGGGCCGTCGGGCATGCAGCTGCGCTTGAACTGCTGCGCAAAGAAGCGCCGCAGAAACACCGTCAGCCACTTGCGGATGGTTTCCTCGCTGTACTCCCCCGCAAAGGCAATTTTTGCCAGGCGCAGGATTTTTTCCGGCGCGGCGCGGCGGCGCAGCATGTGGTAGAGGAAGAAATCGTGCAGGCGGTAGGGGCCGACCAGGTCTTCGGTCTTTTGGGCGATTTCGCCGTCTTTGGGCGGCAGAAGTTCCGGGCTGACGGGCGTGTCTAGCACGTCCAGCAATGCCTGCCTGAGCGCGCCGGTGGCGGCATGGCTGGCCTCGTAGGAAACAAGGTGGCGAATCAGCGTCTTGGGAATGGAGCAGTTTACGCCGTACATGCTCATGTGGTCGCCGTTGTAGGTGGCCCAGCCCAGCGCGCTTTCGGAAAGGTCGCCCGTGCCCACCACCAGGCCGTTTTCGGCGTTGGCGATGTCCATGAGCACCTGCGTGCGCTCGCGCGCCTGCGCGTTTTCATAGGCCGTGGAGCGGTCCTCCGGGGAAAGGCCGATATCGGCCATGTGCTGAAGCGTCGCTTTCTGGATGTCGATTTCGCGGAAGTCCGCGCCCACCTCGCGGGCGAGGATTTCGGCGTTGGAGCGGGTGCGCTTCGTGGTGCCAAAGCAGGGCATGGTCACGGCGGTGAGGGCGCTGGCGGGCAGGTTCGCCAGCTTCAGGGCGCGCACGCTCACCAGCAGCGCCAGCGTGGAATCCAGCCCGCCGGATACGCCCAGCACCAGCCTTTGCGCGTGGGTGTGGCGCAGGCGGCGGGCAAGGCCGTGGGCCTGGATGGAGAGCAGCTCCTCGGCGCGCCCGGCAAGGTGTTCTTCGTCGTGGGGGATGAAAGGCGTGGGGTCGACAAAGCGGCGCAGCCTGAGCGCGCGCAGGGGCTGGGAAAATTCGATCGTTTCGTGGCTGGCAGGGCCGGGCGTCTCGCGGAAGTCGTTGTTGGCGCGGCGCTCCAGGGCGAGGAAGCCCACGTCCGCGTCGGCAAAGAGCAGCCCTTCGTAAAACGGCGCGGATTCGGCCAATTTGGTGCCGTATTCGTAGATGAGCGAGTGCCCGGCGAACACGATATCCTGCGTGGACTCATCCGGCCCGGCCCCTGCGTAGACGTAGGCCGCCGCCAGGCGCGAAGACTGCGAGGACACCAGCTCCCGCCGGTAGTCGCGCTTGCCGGCCAAAGCGTCGCTGGCCGAGGGGTTGACAAGCACCGTCGCCCCGGCCAGGGCGTGGCGGATGCCGGTGGGGTTGGGCGCCCACAAATCTTCACAGATTTCCAGCGCCATCACAAACTCGGGCAGTTCCCGGCAGGCAAAGAGAAGGTTGGCGGAGAAAGGCACGTCATCGCCAAACCAGCGCAGCGTGCGCGCGCCGTCAAAGGCGGGGGCGAACTGGCGCAGCTCGTAAAACTCGGCGTAGTTGGGCAAATGCGTCTTGGGAACCACGCCCAGCACGCGCCCGCTTTGCAGAATCGCCGCGCAGTTGTACAGGCAGTTGCCGTCGGCCACGGGCAGGCCCACAACGATGAGCATGTCCGTTTCCCGCGTGTTTTTAAGCACACTTTTCAGCCCTTCTAGCGCTCCGCGCACCAGATGGCCGTGCAAAAACAAATCGCCGCAGGTGTACCCGGTCAGGCACAGCTCCGGAAACACGCATACGTTCGCGCCCTCCTGCGCGGCCTCTTTCGCCAGACGGGAAATTTCCGCGGCGTTCTTTTCCACATTGGCCACTTCCAGCGCCGGGGTGGCGGCGCACAGGCGCACAAATCCGTCAAACATGTTCGTTCCTCCTTTGAAATCGCGGCCCTACAGCGGCCTTTTCTCGGGAATGCCCGCCCGCCGGGGGTATTTTTCCGGCGTGGGCGCGGTCTTTTCCAAAATGACCAGCGTATGCGCCCAATCGCGCCCCGGCACGCGCGCCGTGCCTATTTCCAGGCAGCGCCCGCCCAGCGCGGAAAGCGCCGCGTCCGCCGCTTCAATTTCTTCCGCCGCGCCCGGCCCCTTGAGCGCCACGGCCCTGCCGCCCACGCGCACAAGCGGCAGCATCAGCTCGCACAACACGTTCAGCGAAGCCACCGCCCGCGCCGTCGCCGCGTCGAAGGCTTCGCGGAAAGCGCCGCGCCCGGCGTCCTCGGCGCGCAGACACACGGCCTCGGCGTTCAAATCGAGCCGCGCGATCGCGTCCTGCAAGAACACTACCCGCTTGGAAAGCGAATCCATGAGCACAAAGCGCGTATCCGGCAGGAAAATGGATAGCGGCACGCCGGGGAACCCCGCGCCGCTGCCCACGTCCACGCACGTTTCCGCCCCGCGCAGATGCGCAAGCGGGGCAAGGGAGTCGAGGTAGTTGCGGTCAATGGCCTCGGCGGGATCGTCCGGCACGCGGGTGAGGTTCATGCGCGCGTTGGCCTGCGTCAGCAGGGCGTGGAAGGCGCAGAGCTTGTCAAGCTGTTCCGCCGTCGCGGCAATGCCCGCCGCCTCCAACCGGGTTTGCAGAAGTTTGCGCATGTCCGTCCTCCTTTGTTCCGCCTTGCGCCCCGCCCTTTTCGCCTGCCTGCACGCGGCGGCGCTTTTCCAGCCAGATGGTGAGCACCGTCACGTCTCCCGGCGACACGCCGGGGATGCGCGAGGCCTGCCCCAGCGAGGCGGGGCGCTGGCGGTCGAGCTTTTCGCGCGCCTCCAGCCGCAGCCCGTCCATGTGCAGGTAGTCCGCGTCCGCGGGCAGGGGCATGCTTTCCAGGCGGCGGAAGCGGCGCACGTCGGCCATCTGGCGGTCGATGTAGCCCTCGTATTTGATTTCAATTTCCAGCTGCCGCCCGGTTTCAGGGCTGATTTCCGGAGCCTGCGCGGCGATTTGGGAAAACTTTGCGTCCGGCTTGCGCAAGGGGATATCCAGCCGCCGCTGCTTCAAAAGAGCGCGGGCGCTTTCCAAATCCTCGCGGCGGCGCAGCATGCGCTCGTAGCGCTCGCGGGTGGCAAGCCCCGCCTTGTAGCCGCGCTCGGTGAGGCGGAAATCGGCGTTGTCCTGCCGAAGCACCAGCCGGTATTCGGCGCGGGAAGTCATCATGCGGTAGGGCTCGTCCACGCCCTTGGTGACCAAATCGTCCACCAGCACGCCCAGGTAGCCGTCGTCGCGGGAGAGCAGAAGCGGCTCGCGCCCGGCAAGCCACAGGGCGGCGTTGATGCCGGCATATACGCCCTGCGCCGCGGCCTCCTCATAGCCCGAGGTGCCGTTCACCTGCCCGGCAAACCACAGCCCGGCGATTTCGCGGGCAGCCAGCGCGCCGGTGAGGGCGGTGGGGTCGATGCAGTCGTACTCGATGGCGTAAGCCAGGCGCACCAGGCGCGCGTTTTCCAGCCCCGGCACGGTGCGGTAAAAGGCGCGCTGGATTTCCTCCGGCATGGAGGTGGACATGCCCTGCGCGTACCACTCGGTGGTGTAAAGCCCCTCCGGCTCCAGAAACACGGGATGGCGTTCCTTGTCCTTAAAGCGCACCACCTTGTCCTCAATCGAGGGGCAGTAGCGCGCCCCGGTGCCGTGGATGGAGCCGGTGTACATGGGCGCGCGGTGCAGGTTGGCAAGCAGGATTTCGTGCGTTTCTTTCGTGGTATAGGTCAGGTAGCACAGGGCGCGGTTTCTGAGCGTGGAAGCGTCGGTGAGGAAGGAAAACGGCGTGATTGGCTCGTCGCCCGGCTGCGGCTCCATTTTGGAAAAGTCGATGGTGCGGCCGTCCAGACGCGCCGGGGTGCCGGTCTTGAAACGGCGGATGGAAAAGCCCAGGCCGGAGAGACAGCCGGTGAGGGCGTTCGCGGCCAGCAGGCCCTGCGGCCCGCCGTTCCACGAGCATTCGCCGATGATGATGCGGCTTTTCAGATATACGCCCGCGCAGACGACCGCCGCGCGGCAATTTACACGCGCCCCCGTGGTGGTGGTCACGCCCACGACGCGGCCGTTTTCCACCTCGATGCGGGAAACCTCGGCCTGCCGCACTTCCAGGTTTTCACACTCGTCCACGGCGCGGCGCATGCGCAGGCGGTAGTTGAGCTTGTCTGCCTGCGCGCGCAGGGAATGCACCGCCGGACCCTTGCCCGTGTTGAGCATGCGCGACTGGATGAACGTATCGTCGATCGCCCGGCCCATCTCGCCGCCCAGTGCGTCCACTTCCCGCACCAGATGCCCCTTGCCTGTGCCGCCGATGGCGGGGTTGCAGGGCATCAGCGCCAGCGCGTCCAGGTTGAGGGTCAGAAGCAGCGTTTTGTGGCCCATGCGGGCCAGCGCCAGCGCCGCCTCGCAGCCGGCGTGCCCCGCGCCGACGACCACCGCGTCAAATGTCTCCAATGCATGTCCTCCTTGAGTATCCGGAAATCTTTAAAAGCGCGCCCCGCCCCACAGGGGCAGGATTTCCGCCCAGCCCACGCGCGCGGCGGGGAACATGGCGGCATTTGCGGCGCCGGCGGCGTTGGCAAATTGCAGCGCCTCCGCATCGGGAAGGCCGCGCAGGGCGGCGTACAGGTAGCCCGCCAGCAGGCTGTCGCCCGAGCCGACCGCGTTGACGGTTTGCACCTTCGGCGCGGGGGCGTAGATTTCCGCGCGCGCCCCCAACGTCAGCGGCAAAAGCGCCGCCGGGCCGCCCGCGTCCGCGCCCACCAGGCAACAGCCCTGCGCGCCCAGCGACATAAGCACCCGCCCCACGCCGCCGTCAATCAACTTCCAGGCTGCGGCGGGGTCGCTCGCACCGGCGAGGGCGGCAAGCTCCTGCTCGTTGGGCTTCAAAAGGTCGGGGCAGCCCCGCACGCCCTCCAGAAGCGCCGCGCCGTTGCTGTCCAGCACGGTGGCAAGGCCCAGCGCCTTCGCCCGCCGCAGGATGCCCGCCACGCGCTTTGCCGCCGCCCCGTCCGGGGCCGAGCCGCACACGGCCAGCGCCCGCGCGCCCGGAAGCGCAGCAAACAGCGCTTCCTCCAGCGCGTCCATTTCCGTTTCCGAAAGCGGCGCGCCGGGGCGGTAGTCCACCTTCTGGGCAAAGTCGCCTTCGCGCGCCCAGGTGTCAATCACGCGCGTGGGGGCGGAAACGGGCACGGGCAACACATGTATGCCCTCCTGCCGCGCCAGCGCGCAAAAGCGTTCCCCCGTCTCCCCGCCCAGGGGGCACACGGCCAATGCCTCCGCCCCCAGCGCGGAAAGCACGCGCGCCACGTTTACGCCCTTGCCGCCGGTCTGCCATTCCTCGCGCGTGGGCGGCAGGCCAAAATCCCCGACCCAGGCGGTGCGGTCGAGGCAGGGGTTGAGCGTCAAAGTAACAATATCCATGCTTTCATTATAGCGCACCCGGACCCCTCCCGGACGTGGTTACGAACATTTTACAGGGCGGGCGGCTTGTGCGCCCCAGCGCGCGGTGCTAGAATAAACACGTAAGTTTCTATACACTAACTTGATGTGGCCGCATGGGCCGAATGCCTGGGGTTTGCGGCAATTTTCGCGTCCGGTAGGCCGGAGGCAGGGCGCAGCGGGCCTGCGTTACCCGGCGGCGCAGCCGGGCGCAAAAAGGCCGTAACGCCTGGCAAAAACGCCCGCGCGGACGCGCTTTCGGGAGGAAGGGCTATGGAACTGACCCTGGAAAAGCTCAAAGATGGCGAGCGCGGCGTGGTCGAGCGCCTGACGCTCACCGGGCCGACCAAGCGGCGGCTCATTGAAATGGGAATCACCCCCGGCACCGAGGTGCGCGTGCTCAAGCGTGCCCCGTTGGGCGACCCCATTGAAATTTATCTGCGGCGCTATACGCTGACTTTGCGCGCCGAGGACGCGCACAATATCTACGTGAGGAGGGCGGAGGCATGAGCATCACCATCGCCCTGGCGGGCAATCCAAACAGCGGCAAAACCACGCTGTTCAACGCCCTGACCGGCTCCAATCAGTACGTGGGCAACTGGCCGGGCGTAACCGTGGAGCGCAAGGAGGCGCGCTTCGATTTGAAGGGGCAGCAGGCCACCCTGGTGGACCTGCCCGGCGTGTATTCGCTTTCCCCATATTCCATCGAGGAAAACATCACCCGCCACTTCATCGCCCAGCATGCGCCGGACGTGGTTTTGAACATCGTGGACGCCACCAACATTGAGCGCAACCTCTATCTTACCTTGCAGCTGATGGAGCTAGAGCGCCCAGTGGTCATCGCCCTGAATTTGATGGACGAGCTGGAGCGGCGCGGCATAAAGCCCGACTGCAAGGCGCTTTCGCGGCTGCTGGGCGCGCCGGTGGTGCCCATCTCCGCCAAGAAGGGGCAGGGCTTTGAGGCGCTTTTCGACGCCGTTTACCAGCAGGCCACCAAGCCCGTCATTGCTTATCCCATCCGCCGTTACGACGAGAGCACCCGCCGGGCGCTGGAGGAAATCGTTTCCGCTCTGGGCGGCTGGGACAGCCACAGCGCCTTTGACCTGGACGAGCACCGCGAACACCGTGACGAGGGCGAGCGCGACGACGACCACTCCGCCCAGGCGCAGCACCGCCACATCGGCGGCTATGAGGACGAGGGCGACGAGGACTTCGCCCCGCCCACCACCTGGGTGGCCATCAAGCTGTTGGAGGGCGACGAGGAAATCAAGACCTCGGCGCAGCTCTCCGACGCCCAGCGCGCGCGCATCCGCGCCGCCATCGACGCCTATGTGGAGCGCGGCCGGCAGAAGCACCCCGGCATTGATTCTTTGACCCTGATGGTGGACGCGCGCTATGCCGCCATCGAGCGGGCGCTGGATGCCTCCGGTTTCCCCCGCCAGCGGGATCATGAAACCACCATCTCCGATAAAATCGACCGCGTGCTCACCCATCGCATCTTCGCCTTCCCGATTTTCCTGGCGGTGTTGGCGCTGATGTTCGCGCTCACCTTCGGCTGGCCGGGCACGGCGCTTTCCGATTTGGTGGAGCAGGGCGTGGGCCTGCTTTCCGAGGGCGTGAACGCGGCGCTTGCCTCCGCCCCGGAATGGATTCGCGCCCTGTTGGTGGACGGCGTGATCGCTGGCGTGGGCGGCGTGCTGGTATTTTTGCCGCAAATCCTCATCATCTTCCTGTTCATGTCCATCCTTGAGGACAGCGGCTACATGAGCCGCGCCGCCTTTATCACCGACCGGCTCCTGCGCCGCTTCGGCCTCTCCGGCCGCTCCTTTATTCCCATGCTGATGGGCTTTGGCTGCACCACCACGGCGGTCATCGCCGCCCGCGGCGTGGAAAACGAGCGCGACCGGCGCATGACCATATTGCTCACGCCCTTTATGAGCTGCGGCGCGAAACTGCCGGTGTACGGCCTGATTACCGCCGCCATCTTCCCGGGCAACAGCGCCCTGGTGGTGCTGAGCCTGTACCTGCTGGGCATCATCCTGATGGTGGTTGCCGGGTTGGTTTTGCGCAAGACCACCTTCCGCGAGGGCGAAACGCCCTTTGTGATGGAATTGCCCGCCTACCGCGTGCCGGCGGTGAAAAACGTCGCCCGCCGCCTCTGGGACCGGGCCAAGGATTTCGTCGTCCGGGCCGGCACGATCATCTTCGCCATGAGCGTGGTGGTCTGGTTCCTCCAGTCGTTCTCGCCGTCGTTGCAGATGGTGTCCGATCCGGCGCAGTCCATGTTTGGCCGCCTGGGTGCGTTCATCGCCCCGATTTTTGCGCCGCTGGGCTTTGGCGAGTGGCAAAAGAGCGTGGCCCTGCTCTCGGGCCTGGTGGCGAAGGAAGCCGTGGTGTCCACCATGCAGGTGCTCTACGCCGCCGGTTCCACCGCGCAGCTGGGCACGCTGTTGGCTTCCAAATTCACCCCCCTCTCGGCCTATGCGTACCTGGTGTTTATCCTGCTTTACACGCCCTGCGTGTCGGCGGTGGCGGCCATCCGCCGCGAAACTGGCTCGTGGAAATACACGCTGCTCTCAGTGCTGATGCAGCTGGGCATTGCCTACGTTGTGGCGCTGCTGGTGTTCCAGATTGGCAGCCTGCTGGGGGCGTAAGCGGTGGTTGTCCTGGCCTATATTGCCGCCTTTGCCGTCATTTTTGCCGCGGGGTGGATCATCTTCCGCCGCGTGCGCGCCTTTATCTTGACAAAGGGGCAAAGCGCGTGCGATAATTGTCCATATTCCCGCGCCTGCCGCGGCAAATGCTCAAAAAAGGACAAACGCCCATGAAACACATCTGCCCCGAAAATTACCACAGCGAATTGGACCTGCTGGAAACGCAGCGGGCCATCAAAATCCTCAAGGACTGCTTCCAGCAGCAGCTTTCCGCCGCCCTGAACCTGACGCGCGTTTCCGCGCCGCTGTTCGTGCGCAAGGATACCGGCCTCAACGACGATTTGTGCGGCGTGGAGCGCAAGGTGGCGTTCGACGCCCTTGAAGCCCCTGGCGAGGAAATCCAGGTGGTGCAGTCGCTGGCCAAATGGAAGCGCTACGCCTTGGGCAAGTACGGCTATGCCCCCGGCAGCGGCCTCTATACGGACATGAACGCCATCCGCCGCGACGAGGAAACCGACAACCTCCACTCCATTTATGTCGATCAGTGGGACTGGGAAAAGGTCATTACCCGCGCCGAGCGCAACGAGGCCTATCTCGAGCGCACCGCCGCGCGCATCCACGCCGCCGTGCTCGAGGCCGAAACCGTGCTGCACAGCCGCTTCCCGGCCCTGCACCCGCGCCTGCCGGCAAACCTCACGTTTATAACCAGCGAGGAATTGTACGCCGCCTACCCCGGCCTTTCGCCCGAGGAGCGCGAGCAGGCCTTCGTGAAAAAGCACCGCGCCGTGTTCGTCAAGCACATCGGCTGGCCGCTTCCGGACGGACGCCCCCACGGCGTGCGCGCCCCGGACTACGACGATTGGTCGCTCAACGGCGATTTGCTGTACTACCACCCCGAATTGGACTGCTGCCTGGAGGTTTCCTCCATGGGCATCCGCGTGGACGCCTCCAGCATGTTCCGCCAGCTCAACGCCGCCGACGCGCGTTCTCGGCTGGATTTGCCCTTCCACCGCGCCGTGATGGAGGAAAAACTGCCCCTCACCATCGGCGGCGGCATCGGCCAGAGCCGCCTGTGCATGCTGCTTCTGCGCAAGGCGCACGTGGGCGAGGTGCAGTGTTCCGTCTGGCCCGCGGGCGTGGAAGAGGCCCTGGCCGCGGGCGGTATACGGCTTTTGTAGGAGGCTTTTTAAGGCAGCGGGCGTCGCTTTCCGGCGGCGCCCGTGCTTTTTTGTGTCAGCCTCCTGCCGCCGGCCGCCCTGCTCATATCGGCGTGGCATGTGTTTCCCCTGCGCAAGTGGCGGCGGGCGTGTATCTTTCCCGGCAGGTGTTTTCAGCGGCGGGCGAACGCCCTCCACAAATATTTTTGATTTTATGTCGTGTATACTTGACAAAACGACAGATAAAGCATATAATGAAGGCGGAAAAGGAGGGGAACATGATGAACGACATGAACGTATCCTTCGCCGCTGGCGCACTGGTTGGCATTCTGCTGGTGATTTTGTTTGCGCTGTGGAAAAAGCGCCGGGGAACCGAGCCGCGCTATGACGAGCGGCAGGTGGTGGCCCGCGCCAAGGCGGCGCAGCTGGCGCTGGGCGTGCTTGCGGCGCTGATGCTGGTCAACGGCTTTGTGCGGGAAATCCTGCAAACGGCCTGGGCGGGGCCGTTTCTGGAGGCGGGCACGCTGCTGATGGCGGCGGCTACGGTCTATGTACTGCGCTGCGTATGGACAGACGCATATTTCTCCCTCCGGGAGCGGCCAAAGACCTGGGCGCACATTTTTGCCGTGGTGATGGTGCTCAACGCCGTGCTGGGCGTCGTGTCCATCCTGCGGGGCGAAATGGTTGAAAACGGCCTGCTCACCTTCCGCGCCGCAAATCCGATGCTCGCGGCCATGTTCGCAGTGCTGCTGATCGCCCTCGCCCTCAAGCGCCGCAAGGACAGGCGGGAGGAGGCGGAAACGTGAGCGGCGAAAAGCGGAAATACGACGAGAGGCAGGCCCTTTCCCGCGCCCGGGCCGGGCAAATGGCCTTCTGGATACTGGCGGCGATGGTGTCGGCGAATTGCCTGCTGCGGGAGATTCTGGGCAGACCCTGGGCCACGCCGTTTGCGGAGGAGGTAATTCTCATTTTACCGCCCCTCATCGCCTGGCGCGTGCGCTGCATCTGGACAGACGCCGACGCCCCTTTGCACGACAGGCAGCGGAGGAGCTTAGGGCTTGACATCGCCAAAATCGTAACGTCCCTGCTGCTGGGCATTCAGGGCATCCGCCGCGGCCTGACGGCGGAAAACGGCATGTTGACCGAGGAGTGCGCGTGGCTGTTGTTTGCGTTGGGCTTTGGGGCCATCCTGATCGCCTCGGCACTCCGGCGGCGCAAGGACGCTCGGGAGGAGGCGGAGGAATGAAAAACCTGCGTCTGAAAGCGGCGCGCGCGGCGCTGGATTTGTCCCAGCAGGAGCTGGCCGAGCGCGTGGGCGTTTCCCGCCAGACCATCAACGCCATCGAAAAAGGCGATTACAACCCCACCATCAACCTCTGCCTGAAAATCTGCCATGTCCTGGGCAAGACGCTGGATGAACTTTTCTGGGAGTAGCGTCAGTGCCCGCTGTCCATGCCCCGCGCAAGGAAGCGTTCTTCGCCTCCTTGCGCGGGGTGTGTTTTTAGAAAACGATTTTTTATGTTGACAATTTCTAAAAGATGATATATCATTGATTGTACGCGGAGAATTCATTTTGCGTGCATTTTGTGTGCGTTTCGAACAAGTTATACATCAAATAAAAAGCATTAAGGAGGAAACATTATGGGAACCAGACCGGTAACGCTGTGCACCGCCCAGTGGGCGGATGTGCCCTTCGATGAGCTGTGTGTATTGGCCAAAAAAATGGGCTATGACGGCTTGGAGCTTGCCTGCTGGGGCAATGGCCTTGATATCGACAAGGCGCTTACAGATGATTCCTACGTTGCCTGGATTAAGGAAAACCTGGAAAAGAACGGCCTGATTATGAAGGCGTTGGCTTGCCACATCATCGGCCAGTGTGTGGGCGATTTGCCCGACCCGCGGTTGGATAACTTCGCGCCCCCGGCGCTCGCCGGCCAGCCGGAAGCCATCCAGAAATGGGCTGTCGAGACGATGAAGAAGGCCCCCGCCGCCGCCGCCAAATTCGGCGTGAAGATCATCACCGGCTTTACCGGCTCGCCCATCTGGCGCTATCTCTATTCCTTCCCGCAGACCCCCGAGCAGATGGTGGAGGACGGCTTTGACGAGATCGTCCGCCTCTGGACGCCGATTCTGGACGAGTTTAAGAAGTACGGCGTGGTGTTCGCCCTGGAAGTGCATCCCGGCGAAATCGCCTTCGACTACTATTCCACCAAGAAGCTGCTGGACAAGTTTGCCGACCGCCCCGAGTTCGGCCTCAACTTCGACCCCAGCCACCTGCTGTGGCAGGGCATCACCCCGCATCTGTTCCTGCAGGACTTCATCGACCGCGTGTATCATGTGCACATGAAGGACGCGCAGGTCACGCTCGACGGCCGCAGCGGCCTGCTCGGCTCGCATATCGACTTTGGCGACCTGCGCCGCGGCTGGAACTTCCGCTCGCTGGGGCATGGCGGCGTCAACTTTGAGGAGATCATCCGCGTGCTCAATGCCGCCGGATACGAAGGCCCCCTCTCCGTGGAGTGGGAAGACAGCGGCATGGACCGCATCGAGGGCGCGACCGAGGCGGCCGCCTTTGTCCGCAAGGTCGATTTCAAGCCCTCCACCTTCAAGTTTGACGATGCGATTTCCAACAAGTAGGAGGAACGGGCAATGGCAAAGCAGATTCGTTACGGCATGGTCGGCGGCGGACTGAACGCCTTCATCGGCGAGGTGCACCGCAAGGCCCTGAACTTTGACACCCGCGCGGAGCTGGTAGCCGGCTCCTTCAGCTCCCACGCCGACCGCAACGCCGCCACCGGCGAAGCCTACTGCCTCGACCCGGCGCGCGTATACGCCAGCTACGAGGAAATGGCCAAGGCCGAGGCCGCGCGTGAGGATGGCATTGACTTTGTCAGCGTCGTCACCCCCAACAACATGCACTATCCGGTCTGCAAGGCGTTTTTGGAGGCCGGCATCAACGTGGTGTGCGAAAAGCCGCTGTGCTTTACCGTGGCGCAGGCCGAAGAACTGTGCCGCCTCAGCCGCGAAAAGGGCCTGTTGTTCGGCGTTACATATACCTACACCGGCTATACCATGGCCAAGGTGATGAAGGAAATGATCGCCGGTGGCAAGATCGGCAAGGTCGTCGCCGTCAACGCCGAATACGCGCAGGATTGGCTGCTGGGCGAACTGGCCACCGGCAACAATACGCAGACCAATATCGCCGTGTGGCGCACCGACCCCGCCATGTCCGGCGCGGCCAACTGCGTTGGCGATATCGGCACGCACGTTGAAAACTTCATTCACTACGTCACCGGCCTGAAGATCAAGCGCCTGTTGGCCACCACCAACACCTATGGCAAGGCCCTGGATTTGAACGCCAACGTCCTTGTCGAGTACGAAAACGGCGCCAACGGCGCCTACTGGTGCTCGCAGGTGGCGGCCGGACACTACAACGGCCTGGTGGCGCGCGTCTATGGCGACAAGGGCGCCCTGGAGTGGGTGCAGGAAGACCCCGAGCATTTGCGCTATACGCCCGTTGACGGGCCTACGCAGGTGCTTGCCCGCGGCACGGGCTGCGTCAAGGAAAAGGCCGCGGCCACGGGCCGTCTGCCCTCCGGCCATCCCGAGGGCATCTATGTGGCTTTCGCCAACATCTACAGGAACTATGTTTCCGCGCTCATCGCCCGCAAAAACGGCGAGGACGCGGCTGGTTACGATTTCCCCACCGTGGAGGACGGCGTAAGCGGCGTGCGCTTTATCCAGGCTGTTGTAGACAGCGCCGCCAGCAACGCCGCGTGGGTGGAACTCTGATCCTGATTGGCAAGTTGCCAATAAATCATAGGAGGGTTTTACGATGAAAAAGGTATTTGCCCTGGTTCTTGTCCTGACGATGCTCCTTTGCTCGGTTGCGTTTGCCGCCGATACGGACATCGCCATCCTCGTGCCCAACGCCGACCACGGCTGGACGGGCGCGGTCATGACCTATGCCGAGGAAAAGGCTGCCGCCATCAATGAGGAAGGCACCTACACGGCCCAGGTCATCACCTCTGCCGATCCTGCCAACCAGATCGCTCAGGTAGAGGACATCATCGAAAACGAGAGCGCCAATACCGTCGTCATCCTGCCGCAGGACAACACCCTGGAAGTGACGATGCGCCGCCTGGCCGACTCCGGCATCCCGTTTGTCATGTTCGACCGCGTGATTGATTCCGTGAGCGAGCAGGCCGTGGCCTCCGTCAAGGGCGATAACGAGGGCATCGGCGCCGAAACCGCCAAGCGCTTCATCGAAGACGGCATGGTTCCCGGCGACAAGATCCTCATCATCCCCGGCGACAACTCCTCTGTGCCGCAGATGCGCAACGATGGCTTCTTCTCCGTGCTGCTGGAGAACGGCTGGACGCAGGAGCAGGTGGACGCCATTGAGATGACCGCCTACACCGGCTGGAGCCGCAGCGAAGGCCGCCGCCTGTTCACCGAGTGGCTCGACAGCAAGACCGTCGAAGAAATCGCCGAGTACAAGTGGATCTTCACCCACGACGATGAGATCGCCATGGGCATCCTCGAGGCGCTGCAGTCCTCCGAGATTGATGCTGAGAAGAAGGACGCCTTCCTCGCCGCTGGCGTGCACCTGGCCTCTTCTTCCGGCCTGAACGAGATCTATTCCGTGCTCAAGGGCATCCATCAGCGCGATTATTCCGCTGAGGTCGCGGGCCTTGCCGATCTGTTCTCCGTCACCTATGACCCGGCCATGATTGAGGACGCCATCGACGATATGATCGCGTACCTCAATGGCGAAGAAGTGACCAAGGATCACGTTATCGCCGTACACGTCGTGGATGCCAACAACGTCAACGACTACGTGGGCTTCGGTGACGCCGTTGCCGCCGAATAAGCCAAGGGCCCCAAAACCGCCCGCAGAGTCGCTACGCCCCTCTGCGGGCGTCTTTGAAAGCAGAGGGAGATCACATGGAAATGCTCCGCATGACCGGTATATCCAAGGCGTTTTTTGGCGTGACCGTATTGGACAATGTGGATTTTTGCGTTGAGCAGGGCGAGGTACACGCGCTGCTGGGCGAAAACGGCGCCGGCAAATCCACGCTGATGAACATACTTGCGGGCGTATATACGCGCGATCAGGGCAGCATCGCCTTTGAGGGCAAAACGTTGGAACACGTCACCGTGCAGTCCTCTGAGCAGGCGGGCATCGCCTTTGTACATCAGGAATTAAACCTGTTCAACGACTTGCGGGTGTATGAAAACATTTTTCTGCGCAAGGAGCGCTTGACGCGCCTGCACACGCTGGATAAAAAGCGCATGATCGCCGAAACTGCCCAGCTCTTTGAAAGCCTTGGCGTGGATATCGACCCCACCGCCATGGTCAGCGAGCTGGAAACCAGCAAAAAGCAGCTTCTGGAAATTGCCAAGGCGCTGCACGCCAACGCGAAGCTGCTGATCCTTGACGAGCCGACCACGGCCCTGAACAACAAGGAGATCGACCACCTTTTCTCCATCGTGCGCCGTCTGCGCGACGATGGCAAGTCCTTCATTTTCATTTCCCACAAAATGACGGAGATCTTCCAGATTGCCGACCGCTATACGGTCTTGCGGAACGGCAAAATGATTCAGACCGGCAGAATCGCCGATATCACCCCCACCGAAGTGACCAAGCTGATGGTGGGCGAAAGCTATTCCGATGCGGATATTTATGCCGCGCGCGACCTCGGCGAGCCAATCCTGGAAATGGAAAACCTTTCCGGGCAGGGCTTTGAAAACGTGAGCCTTTCCATCCGCCGGGGCGAAGTCGTCGGCTTTACGGGGTTAAAGGGCGCGGGCGTGAGCGAGCTTATGCAAACCATTTTCGGCGTGCTGCCCGTTTCCGGGGGCACGCTCAGAGTGGAAGGCCAGACGCTGGAAAAAAACAGCATCCATCGGGCCATGCGCAACAAAATCGCCATGATCGCCGCCAACCGGAAGGAAAATTCCATCCTGCCCGATTTTACGCTGCTGGAAAACAACTATGTTTCCGAGCACACGCTTTCGAGCAAAAGGCCGCTGATCCATAAAAAGCAGGAAAAGCGGCGCTATGCGCGCCTGCACGATTTGCTCGGCATCAAATCCAACAGCGATTCCGACCTGATTACCAGCCTGAGCGGCGGCAACCAGCAAAAAGTCATCCTGGCGCGCTGGCTCAATACCGAAGCCGATATCCTGCTGATGGATAACCCCACGCAGGGCATCGACGTGGGCGCGAAGGCGGAAATTTACAAGCTGATCCTCGCCCTCGCCCGCGAGGGCAAGACCATACTGGTCAACACGCTGGAAATACCGGAGCTGCAAAAAGTGGCCGACCGCTGCGTGGTGTTTTATCACGGCCACGTGCAAAGCGTGTTTGAACATAGCCAGATCAGCGAGGAAAACGTCATGCTTTCGGCGACGAACGCCATCAATGCAGTGGAAGGGGCGAGCATACAATGACCACACAGGCGCACAAGGGCAAGCGATCCCTGACAAAGACGCTGGGCAATTACAGCTTTATCCTCATCTTTGCCTTTATCCTCATTGCCTACCTCATCATCAACGCCGGCGCAACTACGCTCAACGGCGTGATGAACATCCTCCGCCACTCGGCCGTAGTGGGCATCATGGCCTTTGGCATGGGCCTTGTTATCATCACCGGCGGCATCGACCTGTCCGTGGGTTCAATGCTTTCGCTGATTGGCGGATTGGGCGTGGTGGCGTTCAACGCCTCCAACTCCGTGATACTTACGTTTTTGACGGTCGTGCTGGTCGGCTGTGTGCTGGGCTTTTTCAACGGCATACTCATCGGCAAGGTGAAAATGCCGCCGTTCATCGTCACGCTGGCCACCATGCTGATTTACCGCTCCGTGGCGCAGTATTACCTGCGCACGCTGCGCCTGTCCATCTACAACATGGATGCCACGCTTTCGGCCTTTGATTCGTTCTACGACTTCGGCCAGTACAAAGTATTCGGCGTGATCCCGATGGCGGGCGTAATCATGATCCTTGTCACGGTCATCATGGTGTTTGTCTCCACCTGCACAAAGTACGGCAAGAGCGTATACGCCGTGGGCAGCAACGAAAAGGCGGCGCGGCTGGCCGGTATCAACGTGGAATGGACGCATGTTTCCGTTTATACCATTACTGGCGCGCTGTGCGGCATCAGCGGCTTTATGTGGTTGGCCATGAACGGCTCGGTAGACCCGGCCACCATCGGCCAGAGCAACGAAATGTATGCCATTGCCGCGGTGGTTATCGGCGGCATCAGCATGAGCGGCGGCAAGGGCAAGCTGCTGGGCGTGCTGTTCGGCGCCATGAGCTACACCATCATTGATAAGATCATTTCCTCTCTGGGACTGGACGCTCTCATCAATGATACCATCAAGGGTTCCATTCTGCTGTTGGCGGTATTTGTGCAAATCGCCATTCCCGCCATTCGCAGCAAGTTCCAGCGCGTAAAGCCGGCCGGCAGTGCCGGCTGACAGAGCTGCCGCTCGTGAGTGTCGAACCCCTGCCCCACGAGTAGAGGGCAGGGGTTCTTTGTTGCGTTTTGGATTGGGAGAGAGTGCGAAGCGCGCCGGACGGCCCATGAGCAGGGGCCATCCGGCTGTCGTTGTAACATCGGTGTGCCTTGCGGCAGCAAATGGGATTCTCAAGGAGGCCGGCAGTGCCGGCTGACAGAGCTGCCGCTCGTGAGCGGCGAACCCCTGCCCCACGAGTAGAGGGCAGGGGTTCTTTGTTGCGTTTTGGGTTGGGAGAGAGTGCGAAGCGCGCCGGACGGCCCACGAGCAGGGGCCGCCCGGCTGTCGTTGTAACATCAGTGTGCCTCGCGGCAGCAAATGGGATTCTCAAGGGACTTGTCCCTTGAGCGGGTGCGGGCAGAGTCCGCCGTAGCCCCGCCGGAGGCATGGCCTTGCTCGGATGGAAAGTAGAGTTCTACGCCCGCCGTTCTCTGGCGCGTCTGACAACAGGCTGGCCTGAGCGCACAAGTATTTCGCCCACTACCAACATACCGATCAAAATCCGACGCGCCATTTCCCACAGCGCCCTTGCCCCGATGGGGCAAGCAGCGCCACTCCGCACCTCCACAGCGTCCCTTGCCCCATCGGGGCAAGGCAGCGTCATCCAGAAGCGCCAGTTCTCGTCCAGAACCGCAACCGGACAAAGAAAATAGGGTCAATTCCAAACATTGTAAAGCCGCTTCATCGCAGTGCTGTGAAATAGCCAGCGCCGTTCCTTTCCCATCCCAGACGACCGCTTTGAATTCTTTGTGCCTGTATGAGACGGATGAAACGATTGGCCTTTCTGAAAGATAGCGTTTTGCCATGCTTTTCTATTGCCGGAAAAGGCTTGACAGATGTGTGGTGGGATGGTATAGTGATAGTTAGATATAGCTAATTACATCCGCCAATGGGCGGCCCAGCTGCGTTCCAGGGAGGATTTGTTTATGAACGATTTGCTTCTCGCGTTTGCAATGACGCTCATTGCCGGACTGAGCACCGGCATTGGCAGCTTGATTGCCTTTCTCGCCAAGCGCACCAGCCGCCGCTTTCTGTCGGTGAGTCTGGGCTTTTCGGCGGGCGTGATGGTTTATGTATCCATGGTGGAAATTCTCGCCACGGCGCGGGAATCGCTGGCGCGGCAATGGGGCGCGCGCGGCGGCGCGTGGGCCACGGTAGCGGCGTTTTTCGGAGGCATGCTGCTCATCGCCGTGATCGACAAGCTGATCCCCTCAGAGGAAAACCCCCATGAGGTGCGCCTGGTGGAAAACGAGCGGAAAAGCGCGCCGCGGCCGCAAAAGCTGATGCGCATGGGTGTGCTTACAGCGTTGGCCATTGCCGTACACAACTTCCCCGAGGGACTGGCGACGTTTGTTTCCGCCCTGCAAGAGCCAAACGTGGCCATTCCCATCGTGGCGGCCATCGCTATTCACAATATTCCCGAGGGCATTGCCGTTTCCGTACCCATTTATCAGGCTACTGGCTCGCGGCGCAAGGCGTTCTGCTATTCGTTCCTTTCCGGCCTGGCCGAGCCGCTGGGCGCGGTGGTGGGCTATCTGCTGCTTTTGCCGGTGATGAACGACGCCGTGTTTGGCATTATTTTCGCCGGTGTAGCGGGCATCATGGTGTTTATCTCCTTTGACGAGCTGTTGCCCGCCGCCCGCGAATACGGCGAACACCATCTATCCATTTACGGCCTGATCTCCGGCATGGCGGTAATGGCCGTAAGCCTTTTATTGTTTTTATAGAGGGCGGCAGTGCCGCCAGCCAGAGCTGCCGCGTTTGTGTGATCGCCCCTCTGCCCCGTGGATTATGGGGCAGGGGGGCTTTGTTGCGTTTCTGGTTGGGGAAGAGTGCGAAGCGCACTGGGCGGCTCAGGAGCAGGAGCCGTCCGGCGTGTGTTCGTACTCTCATATCAATCGGAACGCAACAAAACACGCCTGCCCCCTACTCGTGGGGCAGGCGTGTGTCGCTCCAACGCAGCAGCGCTGTCAGCCGGCACTGCCGGCCGCACCGACGTATTCCTCCAGGGTGATGTCCTGGTTGCGGATTTGTGTGGCCGCGCTTACGCCTACATAGCGGTAGTGCCACGGCTCGTAGCTGATGCCGGTGATATCCGCTTTGTTGGCGGGATAGCGCTGGATAAAGCCGTATTCGTGCGCATGCTCGCGCAGCCAGGCGTATTGCTCGGTGCTTTCAAAGCCCTCGTTGGTCTCGGCGGTCACATCGAAGCACAGGCCGGTCTGGTGCTCGCTGGCTCCGGGCGGCTGGGCGTAGCCCTCCTCGCTCTCGGCATATACTTCGGCCTGACGGTCGTAGTCACGGTAGCCGCTGGTGACGATAAAGCCGTTCACGCCGTCGGCCTCGGCGGCGGCGAACATCGCCTCCATGGCCTCGTAGGTTTCGCGGGTGACGTAGATATCGCTTCTCGCCAGCCGGAAGGAGTGCCGCTGCTCGTAGAGGTTCACCAATCCCTCGGGCACATAATCAGAACTCAAAAGGTTATCTTCGTTGACCAGCAGGATGCCGCCCTTGTAGCGGGTGGAATCCACGCCGAAATGCCAGCCCAGCGCAAAACTGCCCGCCAACAGCGCGAGCATCGCCGCCGCTGCCGCCAGTTTTTGCCATAGCGGACGCGCCCGCTTTCGCGAATGGCGCGATGTGGGAGCGGATGCCTCCGCGGCCAGACGCCGTGCGCGGCGGGAACCGGGGTTTGTCTGTGTAGGCGCCGTCGCCATGCGTATCCCCCTTTTGTAATGGTTTCCATTCTTGGACGCGCTTTTCCCCCTTGCGGTTCCCGCTTATTTGTGATATGGCTCTCCGGCCAGTATGCGCTCGCCCCGGTAGAGCTGTTCGAGCAGGATCACGCGCATCAGGCCGTGGGGGAAGGTGAGGCGCGAAAAGGAGACGGTTTCATCCGCGCGCGCGAGCACCGCGGCGGACAGGCCGTTCGAGCCGCCGATGACCAGCACCGTGCGCGCCCCCAGAGCCGCCCAGCGGCGCATGCTGTTTGCCAGCCCCGGCGAGTCCGGCGCGGGCGCTTCCACGCACAGGGCAACCACATGGTCGCCGGGGCGTATGCGCTTGAGCAGCGCTTCGCCCTCTCTTTCAATGGCCCGCGCCCCGAGGCTGTCCGGGGCGTCGTCCACCTGTTCAACGCTGTATTTGCCATAGCGCGAAAGGCGCTTGAGGTATTCCTCCACCCCGGCGCGCTGCCAGGACTCCTTGAGCCGCCCCACGCAGAGAACAACCGCGTTCATGCCGCGCCTCCGGCGATGCAGGCAGCGTAGGTGTTGAGCGCATACACGCCCAGCAGGATCAGCACCGCCACGGCCAGCAGCGCCGCCGCCCCGAGCGGCATCTTTTCCCCGCCCGGGGGCACGGCCGCGATGCCATGCGCGCGCCGCCGCTGCTCCGCCAGCCGTATAAAGCTGCGCACCAGCGCCCCCAACACAAGGATATACACAATGATCCACAGCACGCCGCCCCAGCCGCCCATATAGGCGAACGTGCCCTGATTCAGCAGCGCCTGCTCCTCCGCCGTCACTTCCCCGCCCGCCATATAGGCGTTGATGAGCACGATGGCGGCATTGTATACGGTGTGGAAGGTAATGGAGGCGTACACGCTGTCAAAGGCAAAGGCCAAGTAGCCCATCAAAAGCCCCAGCATAAGCTGCCCCGGCAGCCCGGCGAGCGAGCCATGCAGCAGCGCGAACAGCACGGATGTCAGAATGACGGCGCGCTTCGTGCCCAGCCGTTCAAAGCCGCCCAGCAGCGTGCCGCGGAAGAACAGTTCTTCGCACACGCCCGGGATTGCGCCGATGGTAATGACCATCAGCATTACGCCCTGGGTGGTGGTGGGAATGGTCATTTCTGTATTCAGGTAAGGGATGTTCAGCCCTTCCATTACCATCATCCACAAAAGGCTGATACACTGCACCAAATACACGGCCGCCAGCGCCAGCACCACGATGCCCAGCATGGCGCGCAGGCCGAGGGAACCCAGCCGCACCGCCGCGCCGCCATCGCGCCGCAACAGCAGCGCCGTGGGCAGCAGCAGGAAGGGCAGGTAGTACAGCGCGTTGAAAATAAGATCCAACGTTTGCAGGCTTGCCCCCGGGAAAAGGCGCGCCAGGAATGCGGCGATGGGTTCGGAAAACAGGCTGAGCGCCACCAGCGAGGCCACGCTCAACAGGTACAGCGCCGCCACACACGTCAGCGAAGGGCGCGGACGGATGGGGGCGGCGTTTCCGGCTTCCTGCCGGGGCGCGTCGCTATACATTGAAGCGGAACAGCGTCACATCGCCGTCCTTCATTACATAGTCCTTGCCCTCGGAACGCACGAGGCCCTTTTCCTTGCAGGCGTTCATGCTGCCCTCGCGCACCAGGTCGTCATAGGCGACGATTTCGGCGCGGATGAATCCGCGCTCAAAGTCCGAATGGATTTTGCCTGCGGCCTGCGGGGCGCGCGTGCCCTCGGGAATCGTCCAGGCGCGCACCTCCTTGGGGCCGGCGGTGAGGAAGCTGATCAGGCCCAGCAGGTGGTAGCCCAGCTTTACCAGCCGGTCGAGGCCGCTCTTTTCAAGGCCCATGTCCTCGAGGAACATCTGCTTGTCCTCAGGGTCGAGCTGGGCGATTTCCTCCTCGGCCTTGGCGCAGATGACCAGCACCTCCGAACCCTCGGCCTCGGCGATTGCACGCACCTTCTGCACCAGCGGCAGCGCGCTTTCATCCTTGCCCACGTCGCCCTCGGCGATGTTGGCGGCGTAAACGACTTTTTTCATCGTCAGCAAAAACCAGCCCTCGGCCACTTCCAACAGCTCTTTGGAAAGGGCGGCGGTGCGGGCGGGCTTGCCCTCGTTCATGTGGGAAAGAAGGATATCGGCGCACTCCAGCTCGTCCTGGAACTTCTTTTCGCCGTTGCGCACCAGATGCGCGGCCTTTTCGCGGCGGCGGGTGACGGTTTCGATATCGGCGAGAATCAGCTCGGTCTGGATGGTGTCGATATCGCGGGCGGGATCGACGCTGCCATCCACATGGACGACGTTTTCATCCTCAAAGCAGCGCACCACATGGACGATGGCGTCCACCTCGCGGATGTGGGAGAGGAACTTGTTGCCCAGGCCCTCGCCGTGGCTTGCGCCCTTGACCAGGCCGGCGATGTCCACGAATTCCAGCGTGGCCGGGGTGTATTTTTCGGGGTGGTACATCTCCGCGAGCACGTCCAGCCGTTCGTCCGGCACGGCGACCACGCCGGTGTTCGGCTCGATGGTGCAAAACGGGTAATTCGCCGCCTGCGCGCCCGCGCAGGTGATGGCGTTAAACAGCGTGCTCTTGCCGACGTTCGGCAGACCGACAACGCCCAGTTTCATCTATATGCACATCTCCTTCAAACAGATCGCGCGGACAAGGCTCCGCAAGATTTGCCGGGCGGATATACCGCTCCGGGATAGGAAAGCTTGTCATCGCAGTTAGATTATAGCAGATAACGCCTGTTCTCTCAAGCGGTTTTTCAGGCAACTGCCTGTAAAGACCGCCGTCAGCCTTCGCCGTTTTTCATACGCCCTTCAGCCTGTATTTGGCGTATCTCCCTTTATTAACGGGTTCCAGAATGTTGAGCCGCACGAGATGCTTCAGAAGCGTGTATGCCTTGGAATCGCTGACATGCAATAGGTTCATAACATCCGCGCGCGCAATGAAATCTGTATTTTTTGCCATATTGACGATCATTTCATAGTACCGGGCTTCATCAATATCTCTTTGCCGTACATAGCCAATGACCTTTTCCCTGTTCTGATAGAGTTTATGAGAAAGCATATAGGTTCGCCCTCTCCCCGCGCCGTACGGCTCGACCAGACCGCTGTCAATGGCTCTGTTCAGAACCGTCGAGACGACTGTTTCAGAAAGTCTCGCGGCCTGAGCGATCTGCCCGATATCGCTGCGTGGAAGTTCCTTCAGAACGTTCAGGACAAGCAGCATGTTGATCGGCAAGGGCCTGCCCAACCGGTTTTGCTCATCAGAGATCATTCGCGCCAAGGAAACATCCGGCTTGCTTCGCGGGATAAACAGCGAAACGGTGGTGGACGTTGTTTTTGAATAATCCGGAAGCGCGCGCCCATAGATCAGAGAGCCCTCAAAGATTCTGTCGATTCCTCTCCCTGTCTTTTCGGCCAGACCGACGCGCTTCAGCGCGTCCGCCAACAGTGGATTTCTGCCGTGCGGTTCCGCTGTCAAAAGGTTTTCAAGCGTTATCCCTTCGATGAAACCGCCAGGGTTGGCGACTGTGAGGCCATCATCTTCAATCGCAACGCGAACGCGCCCCATGATTGAATAATCGCGGTGGCAAAACGCATTCACAATCGCCTCGCGCAACGCGCGCTTATCAAATTCCGGCACAGCCATCCTGAACAGCCCGAATTCCAGCTCCTGTTGCGGGTTCCACACTTCCATATGCGCAATAATCTTTTCGATCGCCGCCAGGATGGGCAAGGCGTAGTCTTCATTTACGCGCACATTTGTGCCCTCCAATACCTGAAAGGAGGACTTTCCGGTCGGCACGAACCGCTGGATGGCGGAAGCTCTGCCAAGCATCAGGATTCCGGCGACCGTAGGGTAATTTACTCCGTTTTGCTCTCTGCTGAAGCCGAGCGCTCTGAGCAACTCTTCATCCTTCAGTTCCAGCAAAGCTTTATCGCCATCATAGGCAAGAATGATCCTGCGCAGGCGCTCCAGTTCCAGAGGGTCTATATCCGCCAACGTGCCTTCAAGAAGGACCATGGCAGAATAATCCAGAACGCGCAGATCCGATAATCTGGTGACCATTTCCGTAGGATACATCGGTACGTTTTCCGGTGAACCGTCGATTTTAATTCGCCGGCGCAAAATCTTTCCGGATCTGGTCGCCGCAATGCTTCCATAGGATTTGGGCACCGATATCCTCAGTACAGGGCGTTCTTCCTCGATGATCTCACAGCGGGTAGAAACAGGGGGCACGGTATTGTTTGCGATATATGCCGCCAAAGTCACAGGATCGGAATGCTCCCGATGCACGCCGGTGATCGTGCCATCATCTTCAACGCCCAGAAACAGATCGCCGCCTTCCGTATTTGCAAACGCAACGACATCTTCAAATAATGCCGCATCGCCATATTTCTTCAAATCGCTCTTGAATTCTACGGTGAGCGTTTCTCGAATCGGGATCGTTCGCGCCATGCCAACACCTCCAACACAATTCTAACACATTTCTGCGTTGGAGTAAACATTTAACGCAGAAAATCTCTGCGTTAAATTTAAGACCTGGCAGGGAGCGACACACAGGAGGGCGAAAAGTCCAAAACGACCAGCGGACGCAGCGATATTGCTGCGCCCGCTGAACAGGCGGAAAATTTATGCGTCCACGCCCATGAGCTTGCGCATACTTTCCACATAAGCGTCAAGCAGCGCGTCGGTCTCCGCGTGGCTTTCGCTGACCGCGCCGGCGTAGATTTTGATCTTCGGTTCGGTGCCCGAGGGGCGCACGCAGGTCCAGCCCTGTTCGAGCACATAGTACAATACATCGCTCTTGGGCTCGCTTCGCAGATAGTCGCGCGTACTCATTACCCGCGAGGGGCCGACCTTTTCCACGCCCACCTCGCGCAGCGTGCGCATGATGCTTTGCATCTTTTCCAGGCCGTCCTTGCCCGGCAGGGTGATGGACACGGTGCGCTCACCGAACACGCCGTATTCTTTGTACAGCGCCTCGATGGCGTCCACCAGGGTCATGTTCATCTTCTTATAGAAGCAGGCGGCCTCGGCAATAAGCATGACGGCGTTTACGCCGTCCTTGTCGCGCACGTCGGTGCCGGAAAGGAAGCCGTAGCTCTCCTCAAAGCCGAACTCGAAGGTGTTGGAGCCGGTTTCTTCGAACTGCTGAATCTTTTCGGCGATGAACTTGAAGCCCGTGAGCACGTCGAAAATCTCGGTGTCAAACTCTAGGCAGATGTTGTACGCCATATCCGTGGACACGATGGACTTGACCGCCGCCGCGTTTTTGGGAAGCGTCCCCAGCGCCTTTTTCTGCGAGAGTATGTAGTGCAGAAGGATACAGCCGATCTGGTTGCCGGTGAGCAAGCGCACGTCGCCCGATTCGGTCAGGCAGGCCACGCCCACGCGGTCGCAGTCCGGGTCTGTGCCCACGCACAGATCCGCGCCCAGCTTCTTTTGCAGGGCTACGGCCAGGTTGAAAGCGTCCTTTTCCTCGGGGTTGGGCACGCGCACAGTGGGGAAGTTGCCGTTGGGCAACTCCTGCTCGGGCACGACATAGACGTTTTCCATGCCGATTTCCTTGAGCACGCGGCGCACGGGGATGTTGCCCGAGCCGTGCAGGGGCGTATAGACGATCTTGAGCGTCTTGCCCATTTCGCGGGTCAATTCGGGGTTGACGGCCAGCTTTTTCACGGTGGCGATGTAGGCGTCGTCCACCTCGGGCGGGATGGTGACAAGCAACCCCTTTTCCCGGGCCTCGTTTTCATCCATGGGCCGGGCGTCGCCGTAGCCGATGCCGGAAAGGCGGCCGGTGATGATGGCGGCGCGGTCCGGCGGCAGCTGGCCGCCGTCTTCCCAGTAGACCTTGTAGCCGTTGTACTTGCTGGGGTTGTGGCTGGCGGTGATGACCACGCCGGCCAGGCAGTGAAGGTGCCGCACCGTAAAGGAGAGCACCGGCACCGGGCGCAGCGAATCAAACAGATACGCCTTTATGCCCTGCGAGGCGAGAATCAGCGCCGTTTCCCGGGCGAATTCCTGCGAGAAGTTGCGGGAGTCGTAGCCGATGGCCACGCCGCGCTGGGCGCCGCCCTCGTGTTCGTTCACCAGCGCCGCCAGCGCCAGCGTCACCCGGCCGACGGTGTAGCGGTTCATGCGGTTGGAACCCAGGCCCAGCACGCCGCGCATGCCGGCCGTGCCAAAGGACAATTCGCGGTAGAAGCGGTCCTCCAACTCGGCGGGGTCGTTTTCCAGCGCGCGCAACTCGGCCTGTTCCTGCTCATTGCCCGCGGTCAGCGCGAGCCAATTCTGGTATTCCTGCATGGTTGTATTCATAATTCAGCCCTCTGGCGGCACAGCCTGCGCATGTGCCCGCGCTCCTGTTCTGCGATTTCGAGAAACACGCGGCGCGCTTCCTGATCGGAACTCAAGCGCGCCAGCTCCATATAGAAGAGGATGGAATCCTTTTCCGAGGCGATGGCGTAATCCAATACGGCGCGCACGTTGTCAAAGCCTTCTTCGCGCAGAGCCATCAGGCCGTCCGGAAACACGATGTCCGCGGCCACGGCGCTCAAGTAGGCGCTGGCCTCCTCGCCATAGGAGGCATAGCCGGCGCGCCGCGCGAGCGCCTCGTTGTAAAGGCGGGTGAACTCGGCGGCGTGGGCAACCTCGTCGGCGGCGAGAGAGATAAGCATGTCGATGACCTCGCGTTTCTTGCTCACGCGCGCGGCCTTGCGGTACAGGGCCTCGCCGCGCCGTTCCATCTCGATGGCGATGCGCAGGCCCTCCAGGTCGTTAAAATCGTGCATGCGGCGCCTCCCGGGGGATTACTTGTCCTTGAAATACTCGTTGAGGGCGGAGACCAGGGCGTCGGCGTCCACGCCGTGCACCATGCTGGCCATTTCGATGGATTCGCCCACAGACATGGGGCAGGAAAGGCAGTGCATGCCGTGCGCCATGAAAACGGGCGCGCAGCCGCGATCCTTGGAAAGCACCTCGCCGATGGTCATGGTCTTATCAATCGTCATGGAAGAAACCTCCTTATGGCTGATTCGAAGGCGTGCGGGACGCAGCCCGTCCGCCCATCACTTCATTTTACAGCAAAACGTCAAAGAAAGCAAGGGCTGCTTTGCGAAAAGTGGAGGTTTATTACGGCGATGCAAAAACTGCCAGCATTCCGGCAGGCATTGGGCTTTTCATACGCTTTCAGCATGCGTCAAGGACATAAAAGGCGTGCGCTGCCCAACCCGAGCAAGGGCAACGCCCTTGCGAATCCCATTTTCCGCCGCGCAACCTTGCAACGAAAGCCGGGCGGCCCCTGCTCGTGGGCCGCCCGGCGGGCTTCGCACTTTCCCGCAGTCCAAAACGCAACAAAGAACCCCTGCCCCATTCCTGTCGGGGCAGGGGTTCGGCCGCCCAGTTCGCGGCAGCGCTGGCCGCCGGCATTGCCGGCCTAACGGCCGGAGGCGCGCTTGCGGCTGCGCAGGAAGTCCATGTATACGGCGCCGAGGATGACGACACCCTTGATGATGTATTGCCAGTCGGAGTTGACGCCCATCAGGTTCAGGCCGTTGTCGAGGATGCCGATGATCAGCGCGCCAATCAGCGTGCCGCCCAGACGGCCGGAACCGCCGGACATCGAAGTGCCGCCCACAACCACGGCGGCGATGGCGTCCATCTCAGCAGATTCGCCGGAGGTGCAGGTGCCCGAGTAGAGGCGGGAAGCGATGGTGATGCCCGCCAGGCCCGCCATCAGGCCGCTGAAGCTGTAAACGACGAATTTAACCTTCGCCGTGCTGATACCGGAGAACTTGGCGGCAGTGTCGTTGCCGCCCACGGCGTAGATATGGCGGCCCATGCGCGTGCGGTTGAGGAACAGCACGGCGATGATGAACACCACAAACATCGTCACCACCTGGGTGGGCACGGGGCCGATGTAGCCCGCGCCGAGGAACTTCCAGGCGTCGGTCATGCAGCGGATGGGCTTGCCGCCCGAGTAGACGTAGGCGATGCCCTTGGCGATGTTCATGGAGGCCAATGTGACGATAAAGGGCGGGATTTGCGTCTTGGCGATGATGACGCCGTTGAACAGGCCGAACACCAGGCCCGAGAGGATGCCCACGAGGATGCCGACGATCTCCGGCATGCCCCACCAGACGACGGCCGCCGCGCCCAGCACGCCGGACATGGCGATGATGGAGCCGACCGACAGGTCGATGCCGCCGAGGATAATGACCATGGTCATGCCGCAGGCCAGCAGCAGGTTCGGCGCGCTCTGGCGCAGAACGTTGAAGATGTTGCGCTGGGTGAGGAAAGTCTCGTGCGTCACCGGGTAGACGTACAGAAAGAGGATCATCACCGCCAGCGCGCAGAGGATGCCCAGATTGTCCTTAAAATACCGCTTGATGCCTTTTCCCAATCTCTCAACCATTGTCGTGCCCTCCTGATGCTTCTTGCGTGGCCAGTTTCATGATGGCCTCCTGGCTGATCTCCTGATAGGGGATGCAGCCCGTTACCCGGCCTTCGTACATCACGTATACGCGGTCGGCCATGTTGATGATCTCCGGCAGTTCCGAGGAGATCATGATGATGGAAACGCCCTGCTTGGTCAGGTCGTTCATGATCTCGTAGATTTCCGCCTTCGCGCCCACGTCCACGCCGCGGGTCGGCTCGTCGAGGATGAGTATCTTCGGGTCGGTGGCCAGCCAGCGGCCGATCATCACCTTCTGCTGGTTGCCGCCGGAAAGGTTGGCAACGCGCTGTTCCTGCGAGGGCGTCTTGGTGCGCATCTTGTCGATGAACTCCTGCGTAATCTCTTCCTCGCGCCTGCCATTGACGCTCAGGTGGTTGATAAACTTCTCCAACACTTCGATGGTGGAGTTGAACCGGACGCTCTGCACATGGTAGAGGCCTTCCAGTTTGCGGTTTTCAGGAACCATGGCGATGCCCAGATTCATGGCGTCCACGGCCTTGCGGATGTTGACTTTTTGGCCGTTCAGATAAACCTCGCCCGTGGAACCGGGCGTAAGGCCAAATAGGCACTGCATGGTTTCGCTGCGGCCGGCGCCCACCAGCCCGGCAAAGCCGACGATTTCGCCCTTGCGTACTTCAAAGGACACGTTTTTGACGCGCGAGCGCTTCTTTTTGCCATCGCTGAGGTTTTCGCACCTCAGCACGACCTCGGTGTTCTCCACATGATCGCGCGTATAGTACTGATCCAGCTCGCGGCCGACCATCATGGCAATCAATTCGTCGCGCGGGGTGTCCGCCACCACGCGCGTGCCCACGTAACAGCCGTCGCGCAGTACCGTAACGCGGTCGCACACTTCGTTCAATTCGCTCATCTTGTGCGAGATGTAGATGATGCCGACGCCCTGCCCCGCCAGGTTGCGCATGATTTCAAACAGCGCCGTTACCTCGCGGTCGGAAATGGAGGAGGTGGGCTCGTCCATGACCAGTATGCGGCAGTTGAAGGAGATGGCCTTGACGATCTCCACCATCTGCTGTTGCGCTATGCTCAGGTCGGCAATCAGGGAATCAGCGTCGATGCCCAGATCGAAGCGGTCGAGCATCTTCTGCGCGTCAGCGCTCATTTTGGACTTGTTGACGCCAAAAGAGCCCATCGGCTCGCGGCCTAAAAAGATGTTTTCCGCCACCGTCATGTACGGCACCAGCACCAGTTCCTGGTGAATGATGGAGATGCCGTTGGCGCGCGCGGAGTTGACGCCCGTGATGGCGGCTTGCTTACCGTCGATGAAGATCTGGCCTTCTTCGGCGATGTAGATGCCGCCCAACACCTTGATCAGCGTCGATTTTCCCGCGCCGTTTTCACCCAGCAGGGCGTGGATCTCGCCGGCCTTGAGCTGGAAATCCACGTTTTGCAAAGCCTTGACGCCGGGGAACGACTTGCAGATATTTTTCATTTCGAGCAGGTATTCGCTCACCGCGTTTCACCACCGTTTCTTCTTCAATGGGCGCGCCCCAAAGGCGGCCCGGAACAAATTTTACCGTCCGGCAAACGCGCGGGGCCGGATTTTGCCGGGCGGCAAAATCCCCCCATGGCTGAATTTGAAAAAGGGCTTTGCCCTGAAAGAACAAAGCCCCTTTTCCGCTTTTTGGCCGCGCGGCCGGATCAGAAGCCGTCAGACAGCTTACTGCCAGCCATCCGTGCCGTACTCGGCGACGTTGTCGGCGTTGATCATGAAGGTTTCGATGGGATAGCGATCCTCAACCTCTTCGCCGTCCAACCACTGATAGTAGACTTCGGCGATGGTCTTGCCGATGTTGATCGGGGACTGCGCGCCGGTGCCGGTGATGCCGCCCTCAGCGACCAGGGCTTTGACGTCGGGGGAGCCGTCCACGCCGTAGATCAGGGCGTCGGAACCGGCTGCCTCAGCCGCCGCGTAGGCGCCCAGGGCCGTCGGGTCGTTGCCGCCGAAGATGCACACAGCGTCGGGGTTGGCGGTCAGGGCGTCGGTGCCGTTGAGGTTGCCCTGCTCCTGGTTGCCCTGGGAGTCGATCTGGGCGACCACGGTGAACTTACCGGGGGCAAGCTCTTCCAGCGCCGCCAGGAAGCCGTCGGTGCGGTCCACGACGGACTGCATCGTCGGGGAATCCAACACGATGATGTCGCCGCCGTCCGGGCACTTCTCCACCAGGTCCACGCCGCAGACGTAGCCGGCGTTGTAGTTATCAGAGCCGGCGTAGCTGACCAGATAGCTCATGTCGGCCACCTCGGTGTCGAAACCGAAGATCGGGATGTCCGCTTCCTTGAGCAGATCCAGGCCGGCGATGACGCCGTCACGATCGACGGGGTTAAGGAAGATGGCGGAAATGCCGCGGGAGATCAGATCCTCAATTTGGGAGATCTGGTTCTCGTTGCTGTTCTGCGGGTCAAGGGAGATCAGCTCGTCGCCATGAGATTCGACGACTTCACGGATCGCGCCCTCAAGCGCCACGAAGAAGGGGTTGGTTCCGTCCATGCAGGTGTAGCCGATCAGGTTGCCTTCCGCCATCGCGGTGCAGCCCAGCAGCATCGCCAAAGCCAGTACGAGAACAAGTACTTTTTTCATAGGTTACCCTCCTTATTTTAACGGATGCTTCCACCCGTCATTAACAAAAACCGCGCTCGGAGCGGCGAAAATAACCTGAAAATTATACAAAGCATCCATCCTCTGGAATGTTTTATTCAGAAATATGTATATTTTAAGTGCTTTATTATTATACGTGAATTACCAAAAATTGTCAATACCAAATGCAATGAATGAAAGATTTTTTGCGTTGACAAAATATATATTTGATAAAATGAAGAAAAAACGGTGAAGAAATTGCCTGCTAGTTATCGTTGGCGCTGTGGACAACAACCGCGGGAGCGAGAAACGGACGGCTTTGAGAGGCGGCGCGCCGGGCATAATCGCCGTTCCAACAAATTCCCCGGGAGGATTCCTGAATCGCGTTTCTCCCCGCGGGCTTGCAATATCTTGCAATATAACATACATTCCGTGGCCGGGTGCGAAAAGGAGGGCTTTCAAGGGAAAGCATAAAATTGTCCCCGCGCGCATAAGGCACGCGGGGACGCAGGATGTTGACAAAGTCAACAGACTGCCAGAGGGATGAGAAAGCCTGCAAGGCAAGGAAGCAAACTTGCAGGCAAGGGAGCTTACATGGACGTAAGTGACCGCGGGCTGCATGTGCAGCTGACGCAGGAAACAAAAATTGCCTCTGATTCTCTTTGTTCAGGGCAATTTTTGCGTTTGCAGGTTTTGTCAGCGCTCTGTGTCCCCGCGCGCATAAAGCACGCGGGGACGCGCAATGGTCCAAAGGCCCGCTCAACAGCTGTCTCTGACCGTCAGCGTAACCGGCAGCACGACGTGCTTGGGAGGCACCGGTTCTTCGCTGGAAAGATTGTCCAGCAAAAGCTTCATCGCCTCGTCGGCAAGCCGGATTGGGGACGAATGCAGCGATGTCAGCGACACGGGGATCGACAAAAAAGACTCCGTATCCCCGTTGCCAACCACGCGGATATCCTTTGGAACGCCCTTTCCCAGCTTCTTGAGGGAACAAATCGCGTCATAAGCCACCGCGTCGTTGAAGGCGAAAATGCTGTCGATATCGGGATGCCTGGCGAGTTCTTCCGTGAGGATGTCGTATGTTTCCCCCTGGACGGATGTCAAGCGGTGAAAAACCATATTTTCCGCAACCGACAGGCCGCTGTCCACCAGCCCCTGCTCAAACGAATCCCTGCGCCATGGAAAGTGTTCCAGATTCAGGAACAAAATTTTCCGGCAGCCCCGGCTGGCCATATATGTCGCGGCCAAATAGGCTCCGCCCATATGGTCGCAGGTGGCGCTGTTCATGGACGCCGCGACCGGCGGGTGCTCCAGAATGACAAAGGGCACGCGCGCCTGCTCCAACATTTTGACGTTTTCCAGGTAGCCATGGCTGGGGTCGATCAGCATGCCGTCCACGCCCTGCCGCAACGCGGTACGGATGGCGTTGCGCTCCGTCTGCGCGCACATGTCGATGTTCAGTATAATCATCGAATAGCCATGTTCGCGCGCAATTTCCTCGGCGTGCTTTGCAAACAGGCTCCAAAAGCTGTTTGTGATATCCACAACGCTCAGGGCGATACACATGCTCCTGCCGGAGCGCAGGGCGTTTGCCGCGCCGTTCATGACATAGCCCATCTCGTTTGCGGCGGCGCGGATGGCCGCCCTTGTTCGCAAGGCGATATCGTCGCAGTCCCGCAAAGCTTTGGAAACTGTGATAACGCTAAAACCCGTCCTGTCGGCGATTTGCTTTAGAGTTACTCTGTTTGATGCCTTACCCATCCCTCATTCCATCCTTCGCGCAGCCGCTTGCTGTTTCTGAATATATTCCACATAAGCCTTTATTTTCCTTCCGGCGCTTTGCGAAACAGTATTTGGTGCGCTTCCGCTTTCAAGCGTTCATCCGATTTCAGATAGCGGTCGAAAAGCGGCTCCAATTCTTCCTGGCCGTAGAAATACGCGCCATCCTGCATGCGCAACCGCTCCGGATCCAGCGGCGCCATGGTTCCCTTGCGCGCGCCAAGGATCAAAACGCCGTGGCGCAGCGTGTACAGACCGGCCCCCGCGTGCAAATCCCCAACCGTAGGCTCCATGTGGAAACAGAAGTCCCACAAAACCCGAATCCGGCTGCCCGCGCGCAGGGCGCATTGGAACGAGGCAAAGCCATCCTCATGCGAAAACGCCAACGCGCTCCCATCCATTTCCACACGGAGGTTTTTCGCGCACTCGGGAATGAACACGCGCAGGCGCGCCTCTTTCTGGCCCGACAAAACTTCAAATTCGACGGCGCCCTCGCGCGGCATGCGCGTGCGTTCGCGGATACGCAACCCGCCTTCGATTTCGAAAAGCGCGTCCATATGCAGCGGAATGAGCAGATCTTCCCCGTCCCACGACATGGCGTAGCGCTGCGGGATGCCCAGGCCCTCGCCGCCGCGCATCGTGCAGCACCAGAAGGCTTCGTAGAAATCCGTCGTGCGCACCCAGCCGTCTTCCGCGCAGCTGTCGCAGCCAAAGCCGCCGTTGGGCCGCTGGCCCATGAGCACGCCGTTGTACCAGATCAGCGTGGCGATATCCAGATAGCGCCGCTCCCTCGTTATGTCCCATAACTCCATCGCCAGCATATAGGAATCGATTACGCCGCAGGGCTCCGACCACGACGGCGTCCGGAACCAGTCGAAATTTGCGTAATACTCGCTCATGCCATAGCGCATATAGTCCGCGAAAAACTGCCGGGCCGCTTCCAGATAGCGCTTGTCTCCGGTGAGGCGGTATACGCGCAAAATCCCGCGCATGCCGCTCAGGCAGGCGTGCGTTTGCAGGGGCGCGCCGTCCTTCCCGGTATGGTCAACGCGGATGAAGATATCCGCCATGCGCCTGAGCAGGGGAAGCAGGTCTTCCCGCCCAAGCCGTTCGCAGGCTTCGGAAATTCCATCAAGCGAAATAAAGAGGCAGCCGATGTCGCTTGAAAGCAGCCAACCCCGAAAGCGGTTGTCCAGCGCGCCCTGCGCCCCGCCCTGGCGCAGGGGCGGACGCTCTCCCTCTCGCTGCGGATAATTTTCCAGGTATTTCGCCATCGGGAGGTAGAGGTTATCCAGGATCTTCCCAACCCAGCCGCGGATTTCCGCATCGTCTGGCGCATATTCGAGCAATCCCCGCATCAACCAGCTGTGCGAGGGGAAGAACTGCTCGTTGATATTTTCCCAGTCGATGATCTCTCCGCGATATCCCTGCGCGTTGCAAATGCTCTTGATCCAGGAAACGATTCCGTCCGCAAACGCGCTTTGCACGCCGAGCTGCTTTGAAAGCAGCGAAAGCGCCAAGAGCGCGCGGCCCTCCCAGTCTCCCGGCCATCCCTCGCTGCAATAAGGCCGAAGCCCTACCGCGCCAGGGCGGTAAGGCGCGTCGTGCAGGCGCGCAAAATTTTTGATGGCCCGGGCGCGCAGTTCGCCCTCGACCGTCGTTTTAATTCGTGCATCATTCATCGCCGTTTTCATCCTTTCACGCTTCCCACAGTAATCCCCTTGGTAAAATACTTTTGTAAAAAGGGATACAGGGCGATAATCGGGATGCTCGTAAGCACCACCTGCGCCGCTTTGATGTTGGAGTCGTTCAGCATTTCAATGTTTTCTATGCTGCCCGAATAAAGGAAATAGGTGTTTGTATCCACCACCAGGCTCTGCAAGTAGGTTTGCAGAGGATAATTGGCGCTGTCGTTCATATAGATCATGCCGTCGAACCAGGCGTTCCAGGCGCCCACAAAATTGAAGAGCGTGGTCGTTGCCAAAATCGTCACCGAGAGCGGCACATAGATGGAAAAAAGCGTGCGCCAATGTCCCGCGCCGTCGATCGCGGCGGCTTCGCCCAACTCTTTGGGCAGGCTCCGGAAGAAATTCAGAATCAAAAGCGCGTTGAAGGCGCTGGCGCATCCCGGCAGTACGAGCGCCCAGATCGTATTCATCAGCCCCGTTTCGTATATCACCATATAGGTGGGAACCAGGCCGCCGCTGACAAACATGGTGATTACGTACATCCAGCTGTAAAACGTGCGCGCCGGGAATTCCTCCTTGCTGCGCGACAGCGGATACGCGGCCAACACATTGAGAAGCAACGTAAGCGTACAGGACAGAATCGTGCGCTCTACAGACACAAGCAATGCGTTGACAAATCCCCCGCCCGAAAGGCTGTATTTATAAGCGGCCAGCGTAAAATCCTTGGGCCAAAGCAGAATTGTATCGGTGGAAATCGCCGTGCTGGAACTCATGGACATGGCCACAATATGTATAAGCGGCAAAAGACAGATCAGCCCCACCAGCAAAAGAACCGCCCCAATGATTACGCGGGCAGGCTCTATTTTGCGGCGCTGCGTCGTTCTCATCGCAATCCCTCCTAAAAAATCCGATAACCGGCAAACCGATGCGCCGCATAGTATGAAGAACTCACCAACAAAAGCGAAACCGCGGATTTGGCAATTCCCACCGCCGCCGCGATGGAGTATTGCGTTTGCTCGATGCCGATTCGGTAGATATAGGTATCAATAATATCTCCCGTGGAATACACCATTGGATTGTACATAATGAGGATCTGTTCAAAACCGCCGTCCAACACCGTGCCGATATTGAGCACGGACACGAGGATGATAATCGGCAAAATGGCCGGCAGGGATATGTGCCATATGCGGCGGAAGCGGCTTGCCCCATCCATGGCCGCGCTTTCATAAAGCCCGGGATCTACGTTGGTCAGGGCCGCCAAATAGATGATCGTGGCAAACCCCACTTCTTTCCACAGGTGCGTGCCCACCACCACGGCGGGGAAAATGGAGGCGTTCCCCATAAAATAGATGGGTTCTTTCCCCAGAGCCTGGAGAATCTGGTTTACGACGCCGTCGTAGGATAAAACATCCAGAAAAATGCCGCCCACAATTACCCACGAGAGGAAATGCGGCAGGTAGATAACGGTTTGGATGCTCTTGGTAAAGGCGTTTTTGCGCATTTCATTGAGCATCAGCGCCAGGAGAATGGCCAGCACCTGGCCGAGAATGATCTTGCTTAACGAAATTACCAGCGTGTTGCCAATCGCGCTCCACAGCCCCGGCAGGTTGAACACATATTCAAAGTTGGCCCAGGCCACCCAGTCGGAGCCGAAAAAGCCCTTTGCGGGCACGAAGTTCTGAAACGCCATTACCAGGCCGAGCATTGGCGCATAGGAAAATATCAGCAACAGTAAAACGGAGGGCAAAAGCATCAAATGTAGCGCGCCCTGCCCTCTTGACCGGAGTTTTCCCCGTCCTTCTTTTTTTACTTGCAACGCGACATTGCGCATAGGCATTCCTTCCCTTGCTTTTCAAATCCGGATTTTGCGCGGGGAACCGCGCATTTTCAACGCCGTTCCCCGCGCCGCGGCCGCTTACGCGGAAAGCCCCGCGTTGACCTCCTGGGTGATGGTTTCGCCGCCAAGCGAATACCAGCTGTTCACAAAGGAATCAAAGGCCGTAAGATCGCCGCCAACGATGATCTGGATAAAGGTTTCCTCCTCCAAACTGTTGAGCGAAGCGGAGTAACTGATCATGCCGGGCGTCGGCGCTCCGCCCCACGCGCTTTGGACGTAATTGTCCGGATCAATGTAGTATTCGCCCAGCACCGTGCAGGAGCTTTCCGGCCCGAAGATCATATAATAGGCCCAGTCGTTTCTGTTGCCGCTGCCCGAAAGATACGCCTGGCAATAGTCGTAGGCCTGCACGGCCTGTACGGCCAGCGCGCTGGTATCGCCGGACTCAAGGGCCTCGACAATGCTCAGGTAGTTGATATAGTTGTTGTCGGGCGTATTCATGGAAACGGCGTTGTATTCATAAAGCGGCGTGCCGTCCGTATCGTGCAGATAGTCCGAACGGTTGGTCTGCAAATCGACGAACACATTCATCAGCTTTATCATCGCTTCCGGGTGTTCGCAATCCTTGTTTACCACCCAATACGAGTCGTAGCCGTTGGGAAGCTGCGAGGCGGCGGGATAGCTTTCCTCCGTCAGCGCCGGCATGGGATACATTTCCCATTCGATGCCGCTCTGCTCGTAACCATCCATCAGCGAAAGGGGCGAGGTATAGGAGTTGATAAACATGCCGGCTTTTCCGCTGTTTACGTCGGCCCAGTTGCTGGTGCTGGTCAAAAAGTCCGTCTTGAGCAGGCCGTCTGCGTACATGGTGTGCAGCGTCTCCAACGCGCTGCGCATTTCGGGCTGGATGCTGCTGTATTCATACGTTCCATCGCCCATATCCAGCCAGCAGCCCTGATACGCGCCCATGCAGTTCATCAGATAGCGCAGCCCGACATATTGATCCACCATCAGGCCATAGGTATCATCCGCGCCGTTGCCGTCCGGGTCCTGCTCGGAGAAAGCGCGGGCAAGCTCGATCAGCTCATCCACCGTCGTGGGGGCTTCCATGTCAACGGCCTCACGCCAATCCTTGCGGATAAAGAGGATGCCCGGGTAATTGGTATGGTTGTCGGTTTCCTGCACAAGCGCATAGAGCTTGCCATCCAAGGTGCCGGCGTTGATCGGGCCGTCGCCGGTAAGCGTCATGCGCTCCTTCAGCGCCGGGGAAGCGTATGTTTCATACACTTCGGTCAAATCCGCCAGAAGGCCCGCGGCCAGCGCGTCTTCATACTGCGTCGCGGTGAGGCGCATGAAATCCGGCAGATCGCCCGTCGTCAAAGAAAGGTCAACCCGCTGTTCATACGCCTCCGAAGTCGGCTGCGTCCAACGGTATTCTACCTTTATGTTTTCTTCATCGAGATAGTAGCGCGTCCAAAGGTTGTTGTTGATATCGTCGCCATCTTTGAATACGAGGTTGGGCGAAAGAATTCGTACCGTTGAAACCGTGACGGTTTCCGCGTAGCGCTCACCCGGCGTGGCAAAGGTCTCGTCCGTGGCGGCAAGCGCCGCCGTCGTTCCCGCCAAAAGCGTCAGAACCAGTAAAATTGCCAAAATTTTCCGCATCGTGTCCATCCATCCTTTCATTCTTTAATTTTATTTTTTTTGCGAAACATATAATCTGTATCGTTACAGATTAATTATAACTACTGTTTTTCGAATTGTCAACCCCCAAAATGTACAAAATGGAAATTGAGCGCGCGGAGAGGATACATCTTCGCCACAGGGGCGCCGCCTTGGCAAAGCGCCCCACTTCTGCTATAATAGACGGCAGTTGAACAAAGTAAGCGGGGATTATTGGCCATGAAATTTGTCAAGATGCACGGGCTGGGCAACGATTTTGTGTTCCTGGGCGGCGAGGATGCCAAACGGGTGGAAGACCCGGCGGCGCTGGCGCGGAAGCTGTGCCAAAAGCACTTCGGCATTTGCGCGGACGGGCTGGTGCTGATTCTGCCTTCGGACGTGGCGAACGCGCGCATGCGCATTTTCAACCCCGATGGCAGCGAGGCGGAGATGTGCGGCAACGCCCTGCGCTGCGTGGGCAAGTATTTATATGAAAGCGGCGCGGTGGCCAGGGACTGCATGAGCGTGGAAACGCTGGGCGGCGTAAAGCCCCTGCGCGTGAACGTGCAGGAGGGGCGCGTGCATTCCGTGGCGGCGGATATGGGCCTGGCTAGGATTGGCGAGGCGGTAAAGATCAACCTCGGCGGCCATGAAACGCCCTTTTTGCCCGTGGATATGGGCAACCCGCACGCCGTCACCTACGACCTTTACCCCGGCGAGGCCGAGTTTGAGCACTTCGGCCCCTTTGTGGAGCGGCACGCGCTGTTTCCCAACCGCACGAATGTGGAATTCTGCCGGGCGGTATCGCCCACGCGCGCGGAGGTGCGCGTATGGGAGCGCGGCGCGGGGCCGACGCTGGCCTGCGGCACCGGCGCTTCGGCGGCGTTCGCGGCAGGCGTACAGCTTGGCCACCTGCGCGAAAAGGCGGAGGTGTTCCTGCCCGGCGGCCGGTTGATTTTCAAGATTGGAAAAAACGGCCACGTCATCGTCAGCGGCCCGGCGGAGGTGAGCTTCTTCGGGGAATTGCCTGAGGAGGCGGCGAAACCCTGAGGGGCGGGGATGCCGTATAAAAGGTAAGGCTTTTCCGCGTTGAAAGCCAGCGCCCTTGCCGGTTGGCTTTGAACGGTTGAAAACCGGCGAAATTGCCAGGGGAAGGGATGCCCCTGGCAAGGGGATTTTTCCCGACTGAATGTTGGGCCGCCGAACCGCTCGCGCGGGTGGCGGCCTGGTTTTGGATCGCCCCTGGATAGCGGCGGCGGGGAATGCCACCGGTCTATGCTGCGCGCCCGCCATGGGGACAGGAGGCGCAACCGGACGCGGGACGGACATCTTCCTGCTTGATGGGCGCGGCATTTGTATTGGCAGCGCCGGACTGATTCCCATTGCTGAATTGGCCGGGAAGACCCGCCCGGCGCGCAAAGAGCGGCGGACGCATATACGTCCGCCGCCCAAAGCGCTGATAAACCCCGCAAACGCAAAAATTGCCCTGATCAAAGAGAAATCAGAGGCAATTTTTGCTTCCTGCGTCAGCTGCACATGCAGCCTGCGGTCACTTACGTCCATGTAAGCTCCCTTGTCTGCAAGTTTGCTTCCTTGTCTTGTAGGCTTTCTCATCCCTCTGGCAGTCTGTTGACTTTGTCAACATCCTGAACGGCGGACGCATATGCGTCCGCCGCCATTTTTATGGGGTATGGGGTTTTGCTTAGTACATGCCGCCCATGCCGCCGCCGGGAGCCGCCGGGGCCGCCGGTTCGGGCGCGGGGATGTCGGTGACCAGGGATTCGGTGGTCAGCACCATCGCCGCCACGGACGCGGCGTTCTGCAGCGCGGAACGGGTGACCTTGGTCGGGTCGATGATGCCGCGCTCGATCATGTCGGTGTACTCGTCCTTGGAGGCGTCGTAGCCAAAGCCCACAGCCTGCTTGCTCTTGAGCTTCTCCACCACGATGGAGCCTTCCACGCCGGCGTTCGCGGCGATCTGACGGACGGGCTCTTCCAGGGCGCGCAGCACGATGCTCACGCCGGTCTTGACATCGCCGGAGGTTTCGCGCATCATCTTGGCCACGGCCTTGCTGGCCACGATCAGGGCGCTGCCGCCGCCGGGCACGATGCCTTCCTCAACAGCCGCGCGGGTGGCGTTCAGGGCGTCCTCAATGCGCAGCTTGCGTTCCTTCATTTCGATCTCGGTCGCAGCGCCGACGTTGATGACGGCTACGCCGCCAGCCAGCTTGGCCAGGCGCTCCTGCAGCTTCTCGCGGTCGTAATCGGAAGTGGTCTCCTCGATCTGCGCGCGGATGGAAGCCACGCGGGCCTTGATCTCGGACGGGTCGCCCGCGCCCTCGACGATGGTGGTGTTCTCTTTATCGACCTTGACCTGACGGGCGGTGCCCAGCATGTCCACGGTCGCTTCCTTCAGCTCCAGGCCCAGTTCGCTGGTGATGACCTGGCCGCCGGTGAGGATGGCGATATCCTGCAGCATGGCCTTGCGGCGGTCGCCGAAGCCGGGGGCCTTGACGGCAACGCAGGTGAAGGTGCCGCGCAGCTTGTTCAGAACCAGGGTGGCCAGGGCTTCGCCCTCGACGTCCTCAGCGATGATGAGCAGCTGCTTGCCCATCTTCACGACGTTCTCAAGCAGGCCGATGATCTCCTGGATGTTGGAAATCTTCTTGTCGGTGATGAGGATGAGCGGGTCGGTCAGAACCGCTTCCATCTTCTCCATGTCGGTGCACATATAGCTGGAGGCGTAGCCGCGGTCAAACTGCATGCCCTCGACGATGGTCATTTCGGTCTTCATGGTCTTGGACTCTTCCACGGTGATGACGCCATCCTTGCCGACCTTCTCCATGGCCTCGGAGATCAGGTCGCCAATCAGCTCGTCGCCGGAGGAGATGGCCGCGACCTGCGCGATCGCCTGCTTGGACTCCACGGGCTTGGAGATCTCGCTCAGGGCGTTGACGGCCGTTTCGGTGGCCTGCTCGATGCCCTTCTTGATGACCATCGGGTTCGCGCCCGCGGCCACGTTCTTCAAACCTTCGCGCACCAGCGCCTGCGCAAGCAGGGTGGCGGTGGTGGTGCCGTCGCCAGCGACGTCGTTGGTCTTGGTGGCGACTTCCTTGACGAGCTGGGCGCCCATATTCTCAAAGGGGTCTTCCAGCTCGATTTCCTTGGCGATGGTCACGCCGTCGTTGGTGATCAGCGGCGCGCCGAACTTCTTGTCCAGCACGACGTTGCGGCCCTTGGGGCCGAGGGTGATTTTCACGGTATTTGCCAGGGCGTTTACGCCGGCTTCCAGGGCGCGACGGGCGTCCTCGCCGTATTTAATCTGCTTAGCCATTTGATTTCCCTCCTGTTATTCCACGACCGCGAGGATGTCAGACTGACGCACGATAATGTATTCCTCGCCGTCCAGCTTGACCTCGGTGCCGGCATACTTAGAATAAATGACCTTCTGGCCAGCGGAGACGTACATTGTGACTTCCTTGCCGTCTACATTCCCGCCCGGGCCCACGGCCAATACTTCGGCCATCTGCGGCTTTTCCTTGGCCGCCGAGGTCAGCAAAATGCCGCCCTTGGTGGTCTCTTCCGCTTCAAGATTCTTGATTACCACGCGATCTCCCAGAGGCTTGATGCTCATACGGGTACCTCCTTTAAGGATTGGATTTCAAACTCTGTTGTTAGCACTCATCAAAATCGAGTGCTAACGACCACGGTTCATAGTGTACTCATTTTCCCCAGTTTTGGCAATACCTAAACCGTTTAATTTTTTGTTAAATATTTTCTTTTGCCCGCCGGGATGCTATAATGGAAGCAAAAACGCGCGGAATTGCAGGCCCTGGCCGCCTTGCAAAAAAATTCGCAGAACGGCCTGTAAAACCGGGCCCGGCAACATGTGCGGCGGCCAGCAGGGATTTGATCGCAGGCAGGTTTACTTGCCGGAGAGAAAATCCCTGCCTTGCAAAATTCGCTTGTGCCGCAAAGCGGCGCGAGAGAATTTTGGAGAGGGTAGCAAGGCGCAGAATCCGCAGGATTCTGCGGTTTCGCCAAAGGCGAAACTGCCACGCCTCAAATTGAAAATTTGAGGCGCGGCACCCGGCGGGGGAGATACGCCCCCGGCCGCCTCCGCGCAGCGGAGGCTGTATGGATAAGTGGGATAAGCGGTTTATGGAAGTGGCGGCACTGATTGCCACGTGGGCCAGTTGCTATCAACCCGAGCGCAAAATCGGCGCGGTTATCGTCAAAAACAAGCGCATACTCACCACCGGCTACAACGGCGCGCCCGCGGGCATACGCACCTGCGTGGAGCGCGGCGAGTGCATGCGCAAAAAGCAGGGCATCGCCTCGGGCACGCGGCACGAATTGTGCTACGCCATCCACGCCGAGCAAAACGCCATCATCCAGGCGGCGAAGCTGGGCGTGTCCATACAGGACGCCACGCTGTACTGCACCCATCAGCCCTGCGTGATCTGCGCGAAGATGATCGTCAACGCCGGCATTTCCCGCGTGGTCTACCGCGAGGGCTACCCGGACGAATTTGCCCGCCAGATGCTCTTGGAGGGCGGTGTGAAACTGGAACGGTACGAGGAGGAAGAACATGAACAGTGAATCCATGCTCATCACGTCGGGGTACAATTTCGAGGGCTGGCGCATCCGAAATATCTGGGGGTGTTCTCCGGATGTCATTACTACCATGGCAACGGGAACGACACTGCCGACACCGCACGGGCGAAAGCCATCTCGAGCGTAACGGCGCAGGCGCAGGAAGTTGGGGCAAACGCCATCATCGGCTTGGATGTAGACTACCGAATTTACTTTAATCCGAATCACGCCTATTCGTCAACCGCCGTCTTTGCCAACGGCACCGCCGTGCGGATCGAGCGCATTCAGGAAGAAAGCGAAGCGGATCTGGAGCTTCCCGTATATCCTGCGGACACCAGCGCCCCGCTCAGGCCCACGCACCTGCGTCTGTGCGGACAAAGGGCGGCGCTGGAAATGATGGTTTACAAGGGGGAAGCACCGCGCTCCGTTCTGGCGGAAATAAAGATAAAAACCGCCTATGGGCAGGAAATCGATTTGGGAAGCGCGGCTTTCGGAGGCTTTTCCCAGAGCAACAAAGCGGACGAACGGCTGCTGGCCAGCGATTTTTCCCTGCTCGCCAGCCCCGTCCCGCGCCCGGCGGTCAGCGCGGTGGTAAAAATCGCCGGCGTATACGACACAAGCGAGGCGGACGCGCTGCAAGCCCTGCGTGTGAAGTACGGCCCGGACGCGATTTGCCCCTACTTCAAGGACGAAAGCGTTTGGCAATGCGTGTGTGGCACGCGCAACGCTCTGGAAAATGAGACGTGCGCGCTGTGCGCACGGCCCAGGGACATGGAAAAAGCGTCGCTGACGCCGCTGAACATCAGCGAGGCGGAGAAACTTTCCAGCGCCGCGGAAATCTGCCGGTATATTTCCGGCCTTGGTTTGGCAAAGACGGAGGCCATCCAGAAAATGCTGGAGGACTTGCAGGAGGCGGCGCAGCTGGAAAAGGCGTATGGAAACAACAAATCCTCCGCGCTGCGCGTTTTGCAGGACACCCTGGCCATCGTCAACCCGCCCGAGCGAATCACCTGCCCGGTCTGCGGCTTTGAATGCACGCGCGACTATGCCAAGGCGCGCAAAAAATGCCCGGAATGCGGCGCGCAGATTTGGCGGGAGGATTGAGCGCAAACCGCCGGCGGCTGTTTTATGGCTTTCACAGCCCTAAAAAGCCCGACACACGCCGCAAAAATGTCATGGATTGTAATGTTAATTTTATACAATAGATGTGCATTTTTCGTTATGATATGTTACAATAATAGATGGTCGAAAATCAGGACTTCTGTCCCTTGCGGGGTTCTGTGTATTTCATCATAGGGAGGTCATGGAGTTTATGGCTGAGAACCGGGATAAGTATCTTCAGCTGGACGAGGTCATCCGCGAAAACAAGGGAAAGCAGGGCGCCGTTATGGTTACGCTGCAGGCGGCGCAGAACATCTTTGAGCATGTGCCGCGCGACGTGCAGATTCGCATCGCCGAAGGGCTGGACGTGCCGCTTTCCGAGGTCTACGGCGTGGCCACGTTCTATTCGCAGTTTGCCCTGGAGCCGCGCGGGAAATACGTCATCGGCGTGTGCTTGGGTACCGCCTGTTACGTCAAGGGCTCCAAGAACATACTCGAACGCCTGGCAAAGGAACTGGACGTCAAGGTCGGCTCCACCACCAAGGACGGCCGTTTCACCCTGCGCGACACGCGCTGCCTGGGCGCGTGCGGCCTGGCCCCGGTTATCATGATCAACGACGACGTCTACGGCCGTCTGGTGCCGGACGACATCCCGGCGATCATCGAAAAATACCGGGCGATGTAATCCATGCCGGAACTGGCGCTTCATATTCTCGATCTTGTACAAAACAGCGTTTCGGCGGGCGCGGCGCGCGTAACGGTGACGATTGTCTACGATACGGCGCAGGACACGCTTACAATCACCATTGAGGACGACGGCAAGGGCATGCCCCCGGAGCTGCTGACGCGGGTGACAAGCCCCTTTACCACTACGCGGACGACCCGCAAGGTGGGGCTGGGCATACCGCTGTTTAAGCAGCTGGCAGAGATGTGCGATGGGGAACTTTCCATCCAATCCACCGTGGGCAAGGGCACAAAAACGCAGGCGCGCTTTCGCGCCTCCCACATGGATTTGCCGCCGATGGGGGATTTGAAGGGAACGGTGGAAACGCTGGTTATCGCCTGCCCGGAAAGGCCGGATTTCTGCTTTATCTACCGCGTGGACGGGGATGAATTCGTCTTTGACACCGCTTCGGTGCGCCAGGCGGTGGGAGGCCTGCCCCTGAACGAGCCGGAGATCGTGGGCTGGATCGGCCAGTTTGTCGCCGAGGGCATCGGCGAGGTGGAGAAGAGCCGGGCCGGAACATGAACGCTTCGCGCGCGTGGCCCCGTGCCCTGCGCGCATGGATGGAATCATTTTTGGAGGTGCTTTTAGCATGAAATCGTTAGCGGATCTGGAAGCCATTCGCCAAAGGACGCTGGACAAGGTCAACCTGCGCCGCGAGCATGAGGGCACGCGCATCGTCGTGGGCATGGCTACCTGCGGCATCGCCGCCGGCGCGCGGCCGGTGCTCCTCGCCTTTATGGACGAGGTCAACAAGCGCGGCTTGCTGGATGTGACCGTGGCGCAGACCGGCTGCATCGGCATGTGCCGCCTGGAGCCGATCGTGGAAATTTCCGTTCCCGGCCAGGAAAAGGTCACCTACGTCAAGGTCAACCCGGATATGGTGCCGCGCATCGTGGCCGAGCATGTGGTCAACGGCAAGCCCGTTGCCGAATACACCATCGGCGCGCAGGACAAGTAAGCCCACCTGGCGCGGCTGCCCCTGAAGCCGCGCAAAGGGCACACAATGAAGGAGGCAAGGCAATATGGAGCTTTTCCGTTCGCACATACTGATCTGCGGCGGCACCGGCTGCACGTCGTCGGGTTCTGCGCAGCTTCTCAGTCGCTTTGAGGAGCTGCTGGAGCAAAACGGTCTTACCAAGGAGATCAAACTGGTGCATACCGGCTGCTTCGGCCTGTGCGAGGCCGGCCCGGTGGTCATCGTCTACCCCGAAGGCGCGTTTTACAGCCGCGTCAAGGTGGAGGATGTGGACGAAATCGTTTCCGAGCACCTGATTAAAGGCCGCATCGTGCAGCGGCTGCTCTACCACGGCTCCGTGGCCGAGGACAATACCGTCAAGGCCCTGGACGATGTGGACTTCTACCGCAAGCAAAAGCGCGTGGCGCTCAGGAACTGCGGCGTGATCGACCCGGAGAACATCGACGAGTACATCGCCTTCGACGGCTACAAGGCCCTCTATAAAGCGCTGACCGAGATGACCCCGGACGAGGTTATCGACACCATCAGCAAATCCGGCCTGCGCGGGCGCGGTGGCGGAGGATTCCCCACCGGCAAGAAATGGGCGTTCGCGGCGGCCCAGCCCCGCGGCCCGGAATATAAAAAGTACGTCTGCTGCAACGCCGACGAGGGCGACCCGGGCGCGTTCATGGACCGCTCGGTGCTCGAGGGCGACCCGCACGCCGTGCTGGAGGCCATGGCCATCGCCGGCTATGCCATCGGCTCGGACCAGGGCTATATCTACGTGCGCGCCGAGTACCCCATCGCCGTCAAGCGCCTGGAGATCGCCATCAAGCAGGCCCGCGAATATGGCCTGCTGGGCCAGGATATCTTCGGCACCGGCTTTAATTTCGACGTCGGCATCCGCCTGGGCGCGGGCGCGTTCGTCTGCGGCGAGGAAACGGCT
>DVFZ01000123.1 GCA_018712945.1 Candidatus Pullichristensenella stercorigallinarum
CCACGCGGTAGCCAATGGGATTCTTAAGGGCCAAAGGTCCTTAAGCGGGTGCGGGCAGGGCCCGCCGTAGCCCCGCCGGATGGGGAAGTGGCCCGGATGGAAAGCGGTTGACCGCTGTGCCACCGCCCCGCGCGCCTAAACAGGATGGCTTGCACGCAAAAAGAATTCGCCCGCCATAACCGCCCCGAACCCCCAAAATACGGCGCGCGCCCTTCCGAAGCGCCCTTGTCCCAACGGGACAAGCAGCGCCGCTCCGCACCCTGGCAGCGCCCCTTGCCCCACCAGGGCAAGGCAGCGTCAATAAACCGCTCACCCACGTTGCAACATGAGCCGCCAGCCAGCGCCGCCGCGTGTGAATGACCGAACCCCTGACCCGGCAAGAAAGGGACAGGGGTTCTTGGTTGCATTTCTGATTATGGCAAAGCGCGAAGCCCACCGCTTTCAGTGCGGGGCTGCCCTTGAAGATCTATTCAATAAACGGGCGGACAGAACCGCTTGCCACAAGCCATCCGCTGGAGGCGGCCCGGCAATGCCGGCCGGTTTTGACGCTTTGGGAAATGGCGAACCGCTTCATGGGCGGTGGCTTTTTGCGCGGAACCGCTCACGATTGCGGCCCGCTCCATGCCTCCGGCGCGTCCAGCATGGCCTGCACTTCGTTTACAAGGCGGCAGGCGTGGAAGCCGTCGCAGACGCTGTGGTGCACCTGCAAGGCCAGCGGCAGCCAGGTTTTTCCCTCCCGCGCAAAGAGCTTGCCCATCGTAAAAATAGGCAACAGGTAGTCGTTCCCCCGGGGCAGGTGTAGATGAAACCCCTCAAAGCTCGCCCAGGGCAGCATGGAAACCGTGAACAGGTTGTCCGGCTCGCCGGGCTTGGGCGAGAAGCCCTCCAAACCGCCGTAGAGGCGAAGGTCTTCGCCATAGCGCTCCAGAAAGCGGGGATAATCGCCGCAGTATTCCGTCCACAGGTTGGAAAATGTCTCCGTTTCCTTATGGAATACCGTGTAAGAGGGGGAAAGCGCGTCGTACACGCCCACTTCGCCATTTACCAGCGCACAGCGAAATTCTTCATGGCGATTGACGGTGCGGGAGAGCAGGTAGAGCATCGCTGGGTACAGCCGCAGCCCGGCCGCGCGCAGGCGCGTGACATCCAGGGGGACGGTCATGCTGTAAAAGCAGGGCACATCCTCGTAATAGTGCCGGAAATACTCCTCCCGTTTCCAGCGCGAGCGGTCGATCCTTGTCCATCCCATCGCATTTCCCTCCGTCAACCGTAGATAAAGGCGCGCAGCGCCTCGGCGTTTGCCGCCGCGTCGATGGATATGTTCGAGCCGTCGTCGGTATAGCTTCCGTCCACGGGCAGACGCAACTGCTCCAATTCGCCGCATACAAGGGCCTTCATGCCCAGCGAGACGATCTCTACGGCGTTCATGTTGGTTTCGACGTTGTTCAAAAGCACGTCGATCAGCCGCACGTATACCAGCGGGTTGGCGATCTGCGCGCGCAGGGCGGCCAGCGCGGCCTGCACAACCCGGCGTTGGCGCGAAGTGCGCATAAAGTCGCTGTCCAGCTTGCGGATGCGCGCAAATCCCAGCGCCTGCAAGCCGTCCAGATGCACGGGCGTTTCGCCGTCCACGCTGTATTCGGTCACCATTTTCGGCAGATAGCCCAGCTCGGATTCGATGAAGGTCGACCCCGCATAGCGGGAATTGTTGGCGTTGATCTGTTCCATTTCCGCCTCGGTGATAACCAGGTCCACGCCGCCCACCGCGTCCACCAGCCGCGCCAAGGTCAGGTAGTCCACCAGCACATATTTGCTGATGTTCATTCCGAAGGTTTCGTTGACCGTGCGCATGGCCAGTTCCGCGCCGCCATAGGCGTAAGCGCCGTTGATCTTGCCGCGCCCATGGCCTTCGATATCCACAACCGTGTCGCGCAGGATGGAGGTCAGCTTGAGCGACCGGTAGCCCACCGAGAGAATCATCATCGTGTCCGAGCGCTGGCCATTGCCGCGGTCGGCGTCTACGCCGAGCACCAGTATGTTCACGTGGGAATCCGGCAGGCCGGCGCGAATGCCCAGATCGGTTTCCGGCTCCACGTTGAAAAGACCCGGGGGCAGCGCGAAGGCCACCACCGCCAGGATCAGGATCAGGATCGCCAGCTTGAACAGCAGTTTTACAAGGAAAAGCAATGCCCGGGGCGCACAGCCGCCGCGCCGTTCGCGTTCGCGCTCGCGCCTGACGCCGCGCCGCTTTTCATACGGCTCGTAAAACACTTTTGGCCCCTCCCTTCGCGCCGGTCGTCTTTTGTAGCATCACCAGTATAGCACATTCACGTGCGCTTGAAAAGCGCCGTGGCTCGCCGCGCAAAAAGCGCTTCCCCTGCGGCCGCGAATGTGTTATGATATAAATGGAGGTGTCGGCATGCTCAAGGATTATCTGATCGTCGAAAAAAGCGCGCTGCCGGATTACTTTCTCAAGGTGGTCGAAGCGCGCAGGCTGCTGGAAAGCGGCGCGTGTGGGCAGGTGAGCGGCGCCTGCGAACAGGTGGGCATTTCGCGCAGCACCTACTATAAGTACAAAGACAAGGTCATCGAGCCTACGCGCCTCACCGTCGGGCGCAAGGCCGTGCTGCTTTTGATGCTCGATCACGAAAGCGGCGTGCTTTCCAAAGTGCTCAACCGCCTGTCGGGCTTCGCGGTGAACATACTCACCATCACCCAGAGCCTGCCCATCCACGACCGCGCCAGCGTTACCGTGTCAATGGATATTTCCGAACTGAACGATACGCTGGAGGCGATGCTGGAGGCGCTATCGCAGGTGACGGGCGTGGAATCGCTGCGGCTGGTGGCGGTGGAATAACGAATGAAAGGATGTAGATGCCTGTGAATAAGCCGGAACTGGCCCGGGATACGGACGCCCGGGAGATCCTCGCCCTCTATCGCGCCGCGACGGAGGCTGCCAAGCGCACCGGCCATTCCCATTGGGACGAGGATTATCCCTCCGAAGAAACCATCCGCGCCGATTTGAAGGGCGGCTATCTCTATGTGTGGCGCGAGGACGGGAACATCGTCGCCGCCATCACCTACATGCACCCGGACGACCTGGACGGCATCGGCGTTTCCTGGACGCCGGTGGAACGCGCCGTGGAAGCGTGCCGCTTCTGCCTTTCGCCTACATTGCAGGGCAAGGGCCGCGCCAAGGCGTTCTTCCTCGGCGGCATCGAGCTTTTGCGCGAGCAGGGCGTGCAGGCCATGCGCTATCTCTGCGCCAAGGACAATGCCGCCGCCTACCGGATCTACACCGGCGTGGGACACCGCCAGCTCGAGGACACAGAGCAGCACGGCATTGATTTTTACAGCTTCGAAGCGCTTTTGTAGACGGCAAAAAGAGGGGAAGGGGAAAATATGTCTGAAGACAGGCATGATTTGGAGAATGGGCACAGCCAGAACGACCGGGCCGGCGGCGAGGAACTTCTGTGTGAGGAAGAATCCGCGCAGGATGGGGAAAGCGCATATCCCCCGGATTCAGAGGGCGACTTGACGGAGCGCGATTTGGCGGAGGACGCGGAGCTTGACGAAACGGTGGGCAGGATGCCGCTGTTGCCGCCGCCTTCCGACCAGGCCGATGATTCGCCGTCAGCGGTGCGCGCCGCCGCCCGCGAGGCGCTGCGCGGCAAATGGGGGCGCATGGCGCTGGTTTCGCTGGTGCTGGCGCTTTTGATTGGCTGGCAGATCAACACGGATAACGGTTATTATGACTGGGATTTCGACAGCGGCATCCGCGCCGAAGGCGTTATCCACCTCTTTGCACAAACCGGCCCCGTGACGCGCGAACATGAATACGTCTTTGCCCAAGTGAACGCCCTGGAGTTTATGATGAAGGGCCATGAGGGGCCGGACGCGGCCGACACGCGCGCGGCGTGGAAGGACTTCGTTTTTGACGACTGGGGCTTCTGGGCTGTTTCCGGCGCGCTCGTGTTGGCGGCAAATCTGCTTGGCCCCATGCTGACGCTGGGGCGGTTTGAGGCGTTGGACGCGGCTTTTCGCGGCGAACTGCCGCGCGTGGGTATGCTCTTTGCGCGCGCGCGGCAGTTTGGCCGGGCGCTGTGGATGGATATCCTGATCGGGCTTGCCACCGGTTTGTGGCTGATTGCGCCTTTGGCCGCGCTCATGGGCGTGATGTATGCGAACGCGGCGCCCACGGTTGCATGGATTGTGTTGATTGTTGCGGGGCTGGGGTGGGTGGTCTATTCCACCATTGCCACCTACCGCTATGCCATGGCCCCCTACCTGCTCTGGAAATACCCGCAAATGCGCGCCCGCGAAGCCATGCGGGAAAGCCGCCTGCGCATGCGTGGCAACAAGATGAGCTTGTTCCTGGTATATTTGAGCTATCTGGGATGGCAAATTTTGGGAATAGCCGTTGCCTTTGTCCTGTCTGAAGCGCTGGCAAGCTGGTTTGTCTCGCCGCTTGCGCAGCCAGCCTTGCAGTGGTTGTTGACGCTTCTGGCTGCCAGTTTCCTGAGAAGTTATATAAGCGCCGGCGAATTTGCCTTTTTCCGGGCGCTGGAACAAAGCGAGGACGGCGGCGAATGATTTTGCCGCTGAAACGGACGCGCAAAGCGTCCGTTTCAGAGCGCTGACAAATCCCGCAAACGCAAAAATTGCCCTGTTCAAAGAGAAATCAGAGGCAATTTTTGCTTCCTGCGTCAGCCGCACTTGCCGTCTGCGGTCACTTACGTCCATGTAAGCTCCCTTGCCCGCAAGTTTGCTTCCTTGTCTTGCGGGCTTTCTCATCACTCTGGCAGTCTGTTGACTTTGTCAACATCCTGAAACGGACGCGCAAAGCGTCCGTTTGTTTTTGGAAGCAATTCTTCATGTAGAATTTCATAGCGAATAATTTTCGCGAGAAAAATGTCGCAAAATGTAAAAAATTATTGTGTTTGAACTTGGTTTCCGCTATAATGAAGGCGTTCCCAGGGTACTCCAACGATCAAAAAAGGAGCAAGAGTATGACGGAGCGGGAAGGAAAGCGCGTATATACAAACGCGCGGTGGTGCAAAGGCTGTGGGATTTGCGTGGCATTCTGCCCACAGGGAGTATTGGGGCTTGTAAAGCAGAAGATACGGATCCTGGAGCCGGAAAAATGTACGCGGTGCGGGCTGTGCGAACTGCGGTGCCCGGACTATGCAATCTGGCTGGACGTGGATGAGGAATGGGGAGAGAGCGGCATGGCCGCGGCGGAAGGAGGCGCGGGGAAATGACGCAGGCAACGCGGGAAGCACAGGCGGCGAAGGAAGTGGAAGTCAAACAGCCGGTCAAACACCGCCGGGCGCTTTTGCAGGGCAACGAAGCGGTTGTGGAAGGCGCGCTGGCGGCGGGAATGCGGTTTTTCGCGGGCTACCCGATCACGCCTTCGACGGAGATTGCGGAAGGCTGCGCGCTGAAACTGCCGCGCGTGGGCGGCAAGTTTATCCAGATGGAAGACGAGATTGCGAGCATGGCGGCGGTGATCGGCGCGTCGGTGGCCGGGGTCAAGTCAATGACGGCGACCTCGGGTCCGGGCTTTTCGCTCAAACAGGAAAACATCGGCTACGCGGCGCTGGCGGAGATTCCGTGCGTGGTGGTAAACGTGCAGCGCTCGGGGCCGTCGACGGGCCTTCCGACCTCGCCCTCGCAGGGGGATTACATGCAGGCGCGCTGGGGCACGCACGGGGACCATCCGGTCATCGCGGTGTCGCCGTGGAGCGTGCAGGAGGCGTATACGGAAACCATCCGCTGCTTTAACCTGGCGGAGAAGTACCGCGTGCCGGTAATCCTGCTCATGGACGAAATTGTGGGGCACATGCGCGAGGGCATCGAGCTGCTCATGCCGGAGGAGATCGAGGTCTACCAGCGGCTGACGAAGGCGGACCCGGAGCAGGCGTCGATGCCGTATGATATCATGCCGCGCGAGCGCGTGCCGCGCATGACGCCGTTTGGCGAGGGCGTGTTTTACAACATCACCGGGCTTGTGCACGACAACTGGGGCTTCCCGACGAATTCGCCGGTGAAGGCGAACCGGCAGTGCACGCGCATCATGAAGAAGATCGAGAAGAACGTGGAAGACATCGGAAAATACGATACCTACCGGATGGAGGACGCGCAGGTG
>DVFZ01000124.1 GCA_018712945.1 Candidatus Pullichristensenella stercorigallinarum
CAGATGAGCAATGCCAACACCGTGCTGCTCGACAAGACCGGCACCATCACCGAGGGCAAGCCTCAGGTGGTCTCCATGCGCATGTACGCGCGCGATCTGGATGAACGCGCGGCGCTCTCGCTGGCCATGGCCGCCGAGGAAACCAGCGCGCACCCGCTGGCGAGCGCCATCCTCGCCTATGGCCGCAAGCTGGGCGTGGAAATCCCCGCCCATGGCGAGATCGTCACCGAGGTCTCCCGCGGCAGCCGCACGGAAGTGGACGGCCGTGTGGTGCGCGTGGGCAACCTGCGCTACATGGAGGAAAACGGCGTGCGCGCGGAAGAAGCCATCAAGCCCATGGAGGGCGCCATTGCAACCTACGTGGGCGTGGACAAGCGCATCATCGCGGCGCTCTACGCCATGGACAGGCCGCGCGAGAACGTGCGCCGCGCCATCAACAGCCTGCGCTACGACGGCGTGGGCGATATTGAGCTGCTCACAGGCGATATGGAGCCACAGGCGCGCGCCGTGGCCGAGCTCGTGGGCGCAGACGGCTATCAGGCGCAGCTCCTTCCCGAGCAGAAAGCTGAAGCGGTGCTTAAATTGCAGACGCAGGGCAACGGCGTAGTCATGGTCGGCGACGGCATCAACGATGCCCCGGCGCTGGCGTATGCCGACGTCGGCGTTTCCCTGGGCAGCAAGTCCACGGACATCGCCATCGAGACCAGTGACGTGGTTATCAGCCGCGACGACCCGATGATGATCCCCGAATTGCGCCGCCTCTCCCGCGCTACCATGCGCATTGTGCGGGAGAATTTCACACTGGTGGTGGGCGTCAATTCCGTCGGCCTCATCCTCGGCGCGGCCAGCGGCATCTCTGTGATGATGAGCGCCATGCTGCACAACATGTCCACCATCCTCGTAGTGGCCAATTCGCTCAGGCTGATGTTCTTCCCGCCGACGGAGAGGAGGAAAATGCTATGAAAAACGAGCGCGGCGCCCTGCATCTGGAGGTGCTTTGCGCCCTGCCTGGCCGCTTGCGCGTGCGGCTCGAAAGGCCTGTGGACTGCACGCCGGCGGTTTTGGTCCTGCCCGGCGTGCGCGAGTGCCGCTTCAATGGGCGTGTTAGCACGTTGCTATGCCTGTTTGACGAGCACGCGGTGGACGTGGAAACGCTCATTGAGCGCCTGGCTGCGGTCTACGCGCGCAAAGCAGGCGCGACGCTTTTGCACGTGAAGCGTTCCGAAGAACCAGGCTTTCGTCTGCCGCCCAGCGGGGCGCTGGCGCTTGGCTGCATCGCCGCAGACGGGGTGCTGACGCTGGTTGCTTCGCCGCTGACGCGCTTCAGCCGCTGGCTGTCCGCAGGGGCGACATTGGCCGCCGTCACCGAGCACGGCTATGCCGAATTGCACCTGCGCGGCAGCTTCGACCCGGAAGTAATGTCCGTCGTCTACCTCATCAACGCCATCGGCAAAGAGGACGGCGTGCGCGCCAGCCTCGTCGCCTGGGTGCTGACCTTTGGCCGCCATCTCATTCCCCGCGCCCCGCGTGAGCAGGTTTACCTCGTGCGCAATGGCGCGGAGAGGACGGTCCTGACCCCCGTGCGCAGCAAAGGGGACGGCAAGAGTTTTGCTGCCAGCCTTTTGCAGCGCGGTGCGGAAATGATGCTGCCCCGCACCCTCAAAATCCGCACGTGACCAACCAACAAGACAATCAATAAGGAGGAAAATACCATGTTCAACTACTTTACCAACTGCCCTCTCGTCAAGGGAATCGCCATCGGTGTCGGCGCCAGCGCACTGGGCTTCTGCCTCTACAAGGCCAACGAGGAAAAGGTCGACGCTTTCCTGCGCCGCCATGGTATCAACGTCAAGACCCCTTCCGCGGGCTTTGAGACCATGTCCGTCGAGGATCTGATGCGCACCAAGGAGAACATCGAAGATCTCATCGCCGAAAAGGAGATGCAGGAAAAGAGCGTCACCGTCGAGGCCGAGGCAGAGCCTGCCGCCGAGTGAGATGCTTAAATATGGAAAAGGGGGCGGTCGCGACCGTCCCCCTTTTTGCGGTTTGTATTGCTTTCTTTACCGGTTTTTCTTGACGGACGGCAATGAAAATGATATAATCCATGTAGTTAGTTAAAACTAACTACATGTGCAGCAGCGGCATCAAAAGCCAACCGTCAGAAGAACCGCCTTACGACAGGCCTTACTTTTGGGGAGCGTGCATTTGTGAAAAAGTATAAGATCGAAAAGGACACCGTGCAGGAGACACTCCTCATCCCGCTGTATGGCCGTAAGTTGTGCTCGGAACGCTTTCCCACGCTGTTTACGGACGATTCGGCGGCAAGGTTGATGGAGAAAATCGACTATGACTTTTCTGCGCTGGAGAAGCGGCCGAACAGCATTGTACAGGTGTTTGGCGCGCTCGAGGTGGCGATGCGGCAAAGCGATATCGCCTGGGAAGTGCGCAACTATCTGAAAGAACATCCCCACGCGGCGGTGATCAACCTGGGCTGCGGGCTGGACGATACCGGCCGCGCCTGCGACAACGGCTTGTGCCGCATGTATAATATCGATTTGCCGGACGTCATCGCGCTGCGCGAGCGTCTGCTCCCAGCCGGGGAACGGGAACAGAATCTGGCGCTCGATCTGCGCGATCCCAAGTGGATGGACGTCATCGACGCCCGACCATCGGACGGCGCGGTGCTGTTTGCCGCCGGGGTGTTTTACTATTTTACCACTGCTCAGGTGCGGCGGATGATCGTTTCCATGGCGGAGCGCTTTCCCGGCGGCCGGCTGGTGTTTGACGCCGCAGGCAAGACCGCCGTAAAGCTGATGTTGAAAACATGGGTGAAGCAGGCGGGCATCAAAGATGTGGGCGCGTATTTCTCCGTGAAAAATACAAAGGCAGAGTTGAAGGCATGGTCGCCGCGCCTCGCCGTTTCCAGCAGGGGCTACATGCTGGGCTATCAGAAGCTGGATGATCCCTCAGTCAGGCCCATCCACCGGCTGCTGGCGAAGATTGCCGACGGGCCGATGCGCTTGCAGATCGTGCGGGTGGATTTTCGGGAGGTGCCCCGATGAGCTGGACGCGGAC
>DVFZ01000125.1 GCA_018712945.1 Candidatus Pullichristensenella stercorigallinarum
TTGGTATGCTTAAGCGCCTGAATGAAATTGACCGCGTGGTCGGCGCGGTCTTTGTCATAATGCGAGGTAGGCAGCATGAAGCGCGTGGGCTGAAACTTCTTACTTCTCGCCATGCCTGCGGCCTCCGTCCCTGTAAACGTGATTTCCCACAGCGTCCCCCCCTTCCCGTGGGCACAAAAAATGGCCCCTTTCGGAGCCTGCGTAGGTGTGGCGGCGCTCAGTTTTCCGCCTCGTACAGTACCTTGCGAGCGTAGGTAATGCGAACGATTTCGCCGGGCGCGTATTCCGCGCTGCGCCCGAAGCGCCGCTCAAATTCCCGGCGGTCGGCGGCGACAATATACCATGTGCCGTATGTGTTTGTGCAGTCGCGGCGGAGCACGGAGGCTTCCGTCTTGAACGTAAAGTCCTGCCCGTCCTTGTGAATCGTCACCGTGACCGTCTTGGCGTCGGTAAAAGCGACCGCTTCCATTATGCGCCGGACGGTATGCACAGGATTTTCGGCGTCCTCTGCCAGCTTTTCGTATTCCGCCGCCAGCGCGTCGTGCGCAAGAAAATCCAGCAGCATTTCCGCCTGATGCCCATCATTGGCCCAAAACCGCGCTGCTTCGCGTTCGGCGTAGCCCAGCGGGTCGGCAAGGTAGTCGAGCAGCGTATCTTCCGTCCATTGGTCGGGACGGTAGTGGCAGGAAAATCCGGCGTCCTCCGGCGTCAGGCCGCCGAGGATCAGTTCCCGGGCCGCCGACGGCGCGCGGTACTTGCGGTATTGTTCCAGCCGTTCGAGGCTCCGCGCGTCCGTCAATTCGCAGATGGCCAGATTGCCCCGGTCGCCTGCCACGCGCCGCTCGACCAGCGCGCGCACATCCTGCTTGAGCCGTTTGAGAAGGTTTCCCTTTGAGCGTTCGGCGAGCGTATCATCCAGACCCTCGGCGTGGATCAGGGCATAGTCGGCGTCGTAGACCAGCCCGTCGGCGGCGTTGTAGATGCCCGCATACTCGAAGTCGTCGGCGCGCAGCGCCCCGTCGCCCCGATACTGACGTTGGGCGAACAGGTAGTCAAAGCCGGGCCGCTTGGGAAGGCGGAGAAAGATGTAGGATTCGCGTTCCAGTCTCAGGGAAAGGAGGTTCGTTTCGCCGGAGCGGAGCCATGCCTCAAATTGCCTGTTCATTGCCGCGCCCCCTCTCACATGGTATACCCGGCGCAGCGGAGGATCTCGCGGATGGCGTTGATGGCGCGCAAGGTTGGAATCCCTGTTGGGATTCCAAGTCGCTTTGCGACTGCCGCAACAAAATCAAAGATTTTGGTGCGGCACCTCGGGCTGGAATAGTCGCGGGTTCCCAGCGGGCGGCCATTTTCATACAGCCGGATGATGGGCGTGCCATAGCTCTCATAGCCCTCGATGCGGTAGGTGGATTCTTTCTCGCCGTACCATGCCAGATCGGTGGTCTTTCGCCACTCGCGCTCATAGATGAATCTGCCGTCGTAGGTGGTCTTGCCCATGTGCTGGAAGCCGTTCTGCTGCATGAGTTCCGCAAAGCTGATCTTGTTTTTCATAATGATTGCCTCCTGTTGCTTGTCTCTGTTTTCTTTGTTCTCTGTGCCCTTCGCAAGGTTGGAAACCCGGAGGGTTTCCAAGTCGCTTCGCGACCGAGCCGGTCAAATCGAAGATTTGAGCGGCTCGCCGTGAGTGAGTGTTACCATAGACACCCCGAAAAGACAAGCTCACCACGGCTCTTTTTTCAAAGAAATTTTCGCCGCAAGAGGGCGAGCCGGAAGGCCCGCCCGAGGCCATAAAGCGCGCTGCTTATATGCGGCGGATGACGTCCGCGCCATAGGCGGCTCCGAGGCCGGAACCGTTGTCCCAGTCAATGTGTACCGTGCCGATGTCATCCACGGCAACCACCGTGCCCTGATCACCCGGCCTCAACCGCGCATAGGGATCGTCCATGGAAACCAGTTCTACACGACATCCCGCCGGGTACTGCAGCCGGAGCCGCTCTACGATCTCACGCGGGGGAAATGTGTTCATAGTACACGCCTCCTAATACTCGTCGGGAAACAGCAGTGTGGTGGCGCTGCCGTCCCACTCGGTAATGATCCAGATTTTCCACTCCGGGTGGGCCGGATGGGTATAGGCTGCGAGTATGCGGTCACCGCCATGCGCCAGCGCCCGGTCGTTCAGCTTTCGGTCGCTCTCGCACAATTCGCCCCAATCGGCGCGCAGATAGCGCTGAAACGCGCGATGCACGAACGCGGCGAAATCATTGTTCTCGCGCATCAGGCCGACTACGCCGCGCGTCGCTACAATTTGTCCCAGCTTCATCCTCGCCATCATGCCGCGCCTCCCCCACAATGCGGGCAAGCCTCGTTGTCCCCGGCGTCGTATACACGCCCGCAACGCTCGCAGCGCACCCATTCGCCGAAATAGAATTGCTCGTCCACCCATGTATCCGGCGACTGCCAGTTCAGGCAATCGAAGCACATCCGTGCCAGCGCTTCCTGTCCATCGCACAGCGCGAGCAGGTCGTTGTGCGTATAGGGCGTGTCAGAAAGCTCCGGCACATAGCACACGCGCTCCGGGTGCGAGCGGTAGGCGGCCTCGTCCTTGACGATGTAGCCCTGCTCATAGAATTCCCGCTGAATGAG
>DVFZ01000126.1 GCA_018712945.1 Candidatus Pullichristensenella stercorigallinarum
CGCCGCGGCGCTGACCGATATGCTCGATGGCTATCTGGCGCGCAAATGGGGGCAGATCACCTGGTTTGGCAAGCTCTTTGACCCGCTGGCGGACAAGCTGATGACGCTTTCCATGCTGTTTTGCCTGTGCAAAACGGGTGAGATATTCGTTTGGGTACCGATTGTATTTCTGCTGCGCGAAGCCTGGATGGTCCTTGGCGCTAGCCTGCTCTTCCGCCGCGGCGTGGTGGTGAAAAGCGACGTCCTGGGCAAGACGGCGACGCTCTGCCTGGTCGTGTCTTTGTGCCTGGTCTACCCATGGCACGCGCTGGAGGGTCTGCGTGCCGCCGGTATAATTCTGCTCTACGTTGCGATGGGGCTTTCGCTGGCGGCTATGGCGCACTATACTTTCGTGGCGCTGAAAGGCCGGAGCCTCAACGCGCAGTAATCATGCGCCCTGACATAGGGCGCATTCGTTTGACATTTTACGAATCTGGACTTATAATGGTTATGAAAATTTTACATAGGAGAGGGAAAGGGCTATGTTCGAGAAAAACATAGGTGCAACCATCAAGTCCGTGATCAAGATCATCTGTATCATAGGAATCATCGTATCACTTATCGCGGGTTTCTCGCTCATTGGGCAGGGCCTTGGAGCCGTAGGATGGTCGGTTTTGCTTGTGGGCGTCCTGTCCGTGCTGATTGTTTCCCTCTTTCTGTATGGTTTTGGCGAAATTGTGGAAAAGACTTGTGAGAATAACGCTGCCCTGACGCGCATTGAAAAGGAATTGATTGCGCTCAAAGAAGAGAAAAACCCCCAGGGAGTGAAGGAAGCAAACGACAAGACGGATGTTCAAAAGGTTGAGCGTTCCCAGGAACGCAGCGCGCACGCTCCTAAAGCGGAGGCTGTTGCCAAAACGGTTGAGCGCCCTTCGCCATTGCAGGCGGAGATGCCAGTGGATGCCGACCCAAAGGATAATGTATTTGACGGGGAAACCATGCGCGCGATTGAAGCGATGGGAAGTGGGGCGGAGATTTACCGCTATCTTTCCGAAAAGCTCGATGACAGCGACGAAAATACGCGCGAACTTCTGAAGATCCTGAGCCATAAGGCGTCTATTGAGAGGGTTTATGGAACCGATGGCCAAGGCGCTTTGTCGGCGGTGAAATCCTTCATCAAGCATGGAAACAGGGTGTTTTCCGTGAACCGCGGCGATTCCAATTTAACCTGTCCTGCCTGCGGGCGGGAGCAGAAGTCCACCAGAAACACTTGTGCTTCCTGCGGAGCGCTGTTCCGGATGTAGAACGTGTTCGCTCGACCACCCAGGCATGCCCGGGTGGTTCTTTTGTTCACATGCGTGGCTTTTGTCCGAAGTGTTTTGACGCCTCGAAGGGAAGCCTTTCTACGACAGAACGTTTTACTGGATTCTCCGCGTTTTTTGCTTGACTCGGCGGGGTAAAGTTGCTATAATCATATTTGCCGATGAAGAAGAGGAGTAGCGCGGGCAATCCCCAAGAGAGGGCGGTTCACTGGCTGCAAGGCCGCCCGGGAACACAAGGCGCGAAGGTCGCTTCCGAGGCGGGCGGGTGAAGGCAAGTAGTCCGCCGGGGCGCGCCCCGTACAGCGTCAAGAGGCCTCTTTGCAGAGGTAAAAAAGGTGGTACCGCGGTCTGTCCCCGCCCTTTGGCCGGGACAGACGTTTTATTTTGCGCACGGAGGGAAAACCATGCAGGAATTCAAGATGGACAAGGTATTTTCGCCGCAGGATGTGGAAGCGCGCATCTACGAAAAGTGGGAATCGTCCGGGGCCTTCAAGCCGGTCATCGACCCGGACAAGAAGCCCTTTACCATCGTCATGCCGCCGCCGAACATCACCGGCCAGCTCCACGTCGGCCACGCGCTGGACGAAATGCCGCAGGATGTGCTGATTCGCTATCATCGCATGAAGGGCGACCCCACCCTGTGGGTGCCCGGCACCGACCATGCCTCCATCGCCACGGAAATCAAGGTGGTCGAGGCGCTCAAGGCCGAGGGCATCTCCAAGGAGGACATCGGCCGCGAAGGCTTCCTGGAGCGCGCCTGGGCCTGGAAAAAGGAATACGGCGGCCGCATCGTCAAGCAGCTTCGCAAGCTGGGCGTTTCCTGCGATTGGTCGCGCGAGCGCTTTACCATGGACGAGGGCCTCAGCCGCGCCGTGCGCGAAACCTTTGTGCGCCTGTATGAAAAGGGCCTGATTTACCGCGGCGCGCGCATCATCAACTGGTGCCCCACCTGCAAGACTGCCCTTTCCGACGCGGAAGTGGAGTATGTGGAGCAGGATTCCCACCTCTGGCACATCCGCTATCCCGGCGCGCACGGCGATATCATCGTCGCCACCACCCGCCCGGAAACCATGCTGGGCGATACCGGCGTGTGCGTCAACCCCGCCGACGAGCGCTACAAGGACATGGTAGGCAAGACCGTCACCCTGCCGATCATGAACCGCGAAATTCCCATCGTCGCCGACGACTATGCCGATTTGGAGTTCGGCACCGGCGCGGTGAAGATGACCCCGGCGCACGACCCCAACGACTTCGAGGTCGCCCAGCGCCACAATCTGCCCATCATTCGCGTGCTCAACGACGACGGCACCATGAACGAAAACGCCGGCAAATTCGCGGGCATGACCCGCGAAGCCTGCCGCGAAGCCGTGGTGGAGGAGCTGAAACAGCTCGGCCTGCTGGTGAAGATCGAGCCGCTTACCCACAACGTCGGCACCTGCTACCGCTGCCATGACAACGTGGAGCCGCTGGTGTCTACCCAGTGGTTTGTAAAGATGAAGCCCCTGGCCGAGCCGGCCATCGAAGTGGCGAAGAACAAAGAGCTCGTGTTCGTGCCCGAGCGCTTTGAAAAGACGTATCTGAACTGGATGGAGAACATCCGCGACTGGTGCATTTCCCGTCAGCTCTGGTGGGGCCACCGCATCCCGGCTTTCTACTGCGACGACTGCGGCGAAATCACCGTTTCCCGCGAAGACATCACCACCTGCCCAAAGTGCGGCGGTCGCGTCCATCAGGACGAGGACGTGCTCGATACCTGGTTCTCCTCGGCGCTGTGGCCGTTTTCTACCCTCGGCTGGCCGGACGATACGGAAGATTTGCGCTATTTCTACCCCAACAGCGTGCTCTCCTGCGGCTACGATATCATCTTCTTCTGGCTCGCGCGCATGGTGTTCTCCGGCATCGAGCAGATGGGAGAATGCCCCTTCCATGTGGCCCTGATGCACGGCCTGGTGCGCGACGCGCAGGGGCGGAAGATGTCGAAGTCCCTCGGCAACGGCATCGACCCCATCGCCGTCATCGACAAGTACGGCGCGGACGCGCTGCGCTTCTCGCTGGAAATGGGCGTCTCCCCGGGCGCGGACGTGCGCATGTCCGAGGAAAAAATCGAATCCTTCCGCAACTTCGTCAACAAGATTTGGAACGCCTCGCGCTTCGTGCTGATGAACCTGGAAGGCTTCACGCCCGAGGGCGTGCCCGCGGCGGATGAGCTGGAGCTGTGTGACAAGTGGATTCTCACCAAGTTCCAGGAAACCGCGCGCGAAATCACCGACGACCTGGAGAAGTTCGAGCTGGGCCTGGCTGCCACCAAGCTCTATGATTTTGTGTGGAGCAACTTCTGCGACTGGTACATCGAGCTTGCCAAGCAGGGCCTCAACGGCGGCGATGAAAAGCGCAAAAAGGCCACGCAGGAAGTGCTTTATTACGTGCTGCTGGGCACGCTCAAGCTCCTGCATCCCTATATCCCCTTTGTCACCGAGGAAGTCTACGGCTATCTGCCCGGCGTGGAAGGCATGCTCATCACCGCCCGCTGGCCCGAGATTCATCCCGAATACGACTTCCCGGCGGAGACCGCCCGCATGGAGGGCGTGATGGAGGTCATCCGCACCGTGCGCAACCTGCGCGCCGAGATGAACGTGGCCCCCGGCCGCCGCGCCACGCTGCTGCTCAAGCCCCACGAGGGTTGGGCCGAGGCGCTTGCGCAGGCGGAGGGCTACTTCCGCCGCCTGGCCTTTGCCAGCGCCGTGGAAATCCTCGACGCCGGCGCGCCCAACCCCGAAAAGTCGGCCAGCGCCGTCACCGGGCCGTGCGAGCTGTTCATGCCGCTGGGCGAGCTGGTGGATGTGGAAAAGGAAATTGCCCGCCTGCAAAAAGACAAGAAAAATGTCGAGGGCGAGATCGCCCGCGCCCAGGGCAAGCTGAACAATCAGGGCTTTGTCTCCAAGGCCCCGGCGCACCTGATCGAGCTGGAGAAGGAAAAGCTCGAAACCAACAAGGACCTGCTTGTCAAGCTGGAGGCCCGCATCGCGGAAATGCAGCAGCTGCGCTGATCAAAAAGGACCGAAAGAGGGGGAAACCCCTCTTTCATTTTTGCTCAATTTTTGTTCGCATAAAAATGAATAAACGGAACGGGTTTTTCGTTCCGGAGCCATGGGGCGCAGGGAGACGCGAAAGCGTCACGCTCACGGGGGCCATATCGCATCAGAGCAAAACGCCCGTTGATGTTCGCTTTTAAGCGGGTATCAGATCTCCTCCACCAGCGCCCGGTGCAGCGCGCGCAGGGCTTCCGGAAAACAGCGGCCCTTGACGCGCAGCAGCAGCCGGTCGCTCCATGCCCCCAGCCAGCGCGGACGCACGCCGGTTTCCTTCAGCGCCGCCAGCGCCTTTCCGGTCAGTTCCATGGCCTCGGGCGTGAGCGCCGCCAGCAGCGCCGCGCCGCTCTCCAGCGCCCGCCCGGTCAGGCAGGGCGTCTTTGCCCCATGGGCGGTGGAAATGCGCGTGCCTGGCCGCTCAGGATGGAAGCTGTTCTTAAGCGCTGTGGGAATGCCGGCACGCATCACCGGCAGCAGGCTGTCCGGATGCAAAACCTGCGCGCCCATCGCGCTTAAAAGACGCATCTGCCGGTAGCTAACCGCCGGTACGCATACGGTGTTTTCCACCAGGCGCGGGTCCGCGCTCATCAAACCATCCACGTCCGTCCAGTTTTCATACAGGCAAGCGCCCATTGCCCCGGCCACCAGCGCGCCGGTGATGTCTGAGCCGCCGCGCGGAAACGTGCGGATCTCTCCCTGGGCCGTCGCGCCGTAAAAGCCGGGGATTACGGCGTTTTTCAGAGGCTTGAGCCTGCGCAACAGGCGGTCGTAAGTATGCTCAAGGTCTGCCGTGCCATCCCGCAGGCAGATGACCTCCGCCGCGTCCACAAATTCCCAACGCAGGTATTTTGCCGTCATGTACGCGCATAGATATTCGCCGCGGCTGGCGGCGTAGTCCGCGCCACACACGGGGATCTCCTCTCCGGCGCGGCGCAGCTCGCGCTCCATGCCTACGCCCAAATGTGCGGATATTTCCGCAAAGCGCGCCAGGGCCGCCCCCAGCGCGGTTTGATCGCCCTGCGCGGCGCGCAGGAGCAGGTCGGTTACTTTTTCATCGCCGTCAAAGCGCTTGCCCGGCGCGGATACGACCGCGAAGCGTCGCGCGGGGTCTTTGCGCAGGATGGCGGCAATTTGGCGGATGCGCGCCGCGTCTGCAAGCGACGTGCCGCCGAATTTGCATACGATCATATGGTTCCCTCCCGCGCGGGCGGCACGGGGCCGCCCACTGGGCATTCTATGGCGGCAGGCCGTTGCAGGTGCGGCAGAGCGACGGAAAACAGACTGCATTCTGTTTTATTTTTGTTAATTTGCGAAAGATCGAAGGTTTTTTTGCGCGCATGTGGTATATATTTTCTGTACAGGGAGTAGATGTGTTGGGGAAAGGACAGCGTCGGGATTTGATAAAATTGCTGCAAAATGTCGAAATTCCGGCAGGAATCGCCGCCCCAAACGGCGAATGTAAAGAACGTAACCGAACGCTTTGGGGCGCTGGTCGCATTGAAAAGGAAAACAGAATGGTTGCGGGGAGTGCGCATGGCGGGCAGATTTTCAGACGCATGGCTGGACGAGTTGCGTTCTCGCGTCAGCATTGAGGAGATTGTCTCCGAGTATGTCCCGCTCAAGCGCAAGGGCCATCGCTCCTGGGGCCTGTGCCCGTTCCACAATGAAAAAACACCGTCCTTTACCGTGGATACGGAAACGCAGCTCTTTTACTGCTTCGGCTGTCACAAGGGCGGCTCTGTCATACAATTCGTGATGGAGCTGGAACGCCTGGACTTTCCGGAAGCGGTAAAGCTGCTGGCTGAGCGCGTGCATCTGCCGCTTCCCGAGGGCACGGATCAAGGTTCCGCCCTCCGTGCGGACGAGCGCGAACGCATCTACGAGGCCAATGTCGCGGCGGCGCGTTTTTTCCACGCCACGCTGTGGACAGGCGAGGGCGCGGAGGCGCTTTCCTATCTTTACAAGCGCGGGCTTTCCGATGCGGACATCCGGCGCTTTGGGCTTGGGTTTGCCCCGCGTGGCTGGGATACCACGCTTCACCATCTAAGGCAGGCGGGCTTTGAAGAGGCGCTGCTTGAGCGCGCCGGGCTGGTCGTGCGGCGCGAAAGCAGCGTTTACGACATGTTTCGCGGCCGGGCGATCTTCCCAATCATCAGCGCGCAGGGCAAGGTGCTGGGCTTTGGCGGCCGGGCGTTGGGCAATGAGCAGCCCAAATACCTGAACACCGCCGATACGCCGGTATTTAACAAACGTCAGGGCCTTTACGCCCTCAACTTCGCCAAGAAGGAGCGGGCCGCGGGGCGGTTGGTGCTGGTGGAGGGCTATATGGATGCCGTTTCCCTGCGCAAGCATGGCGTTCAGGGGGTCGTGGCCACATTGGGCACGGCGTTGACTGAGGAGCAGGCCAGGCTGATGAAGCGCTATGCCTCGGAAGTATGGATCAGCTACGATGGCGATTCCGCCGGGCAGAAAGCGGCGCTGCGGGCTTTGGACATCCTCGAACCGGCGGGCCTAAAGGCCCATGTAATCGACTATCCTGAGGGCATGGACCCGGACGATTTTATCCGCGCGCGGGGAAAGGAAGGCTTTGAGGCGCTGAAAAAGTACGACGCCACCGAATATCGTATGCTCCGCGCCCGCGACGGATTGGAATTGTCTACACAGGATGGCATGACGCAGTACGTCCTGCGCTGCTGCCAGATCTTGCGCGGGGTGCAAAGCCCTGTGGAGATGGAAAACCACCTGCGCCGTCTGGTGGTGGAAAGCGGTTATGAGCGTGAAATCCTGCTCCGGCAGATTGGCGCGTCTGCGCCTGCCCCACAAAACGCGCCCAAGCCGCGCCCACGCCTGCGCCGCGAAGAAGTGAGCGCGGCGGAAATGGCCCAGCGCGTGTTGCTCACGCTTTTGTGCGAAGGCCGTATCCCTGCGCAGACGGTCGAGCCAAGCGATTTTGAGGCCGGGCCGTTGCGCGATTGCGCGGCATGGTTAATTGAAGGCAAAGCTGTCAATGCTTTTTTGGAACAGCTTGACGATGAGGGCCGCGCGCGCGTACTGCCAGCGCTGAATTATCAGCCCTTGCCGGAGACGCGCGAAGAGGCGCTGAAAATGGCGGAAGACAGCTTGGAAGCCATCCGCGCCGCCCGCCGCTCAGACGAAGCGGAGCGGCTCCAAGCGCAGGCGGCCACCGCAGACGCGGAGGAAAGACGCAAAATTTACGAAAAGATCGAGAAGCTCTATGAACAGCTTCCCTAAGCATGTGACCGGTCGGAAGGAGTGACCAGCATGAAAAAGCCAAACGCAGAAGCCATGGAAGCCCGCGTGCGCGAGCTGATTGAAACTGGCAAGAGCAAAGGCGTATTGACATATAAGGAAATCGTCGAAATGCTCGGCGATGTGGAGATGGATTCCGAACAGTTCGACCGGATCCTGGATACGCTCTCGGGGCTGAATATCGACGTGGTCAAAGACGAGGCCATCCCCGAGATCAATCCCCTGCCCGATGCGGCCGAGGAGGAGATTGATATCTCCGTGCCGGAGGGCATCTCCATCGACGACCCGGTGCGCATGTACCTCAAAGAGATCGGCAAGGTGCCGCTTCTGACCGCCGATGAGGAAATCGAGCTGGCAAAGCGCATGGAAGAAGGCGACGAAGAGGCCAAAAAGCGCTTAAGCGAGGCGAATTTGCGCCTGGTCGTCTCCATTGCCAAGCGCTATGTGGGCCGCGGCATGCTGTTCCTGGATTTGATTCAGGAAGGCAACCTGGGGCTGATCAAGGCCGTGGAAAAGTTTGACTACCGCAAGGGCTACAAATTTTCCACCTACGCCACCTGGTGGATCCGCCAGGCCATTACGCGCGCCATCGCCGACCAGGCGCGCACCATCCGCATCCCGGTGCATATGGTAGAGACCATCAACAAGCTCATCCGCGTTTCGCGCCAGCTTTTGCAGGAGTATGGCCGCGAGCCGCAGCCCGAGGAAATCGCCGAGGCCATGGGCATCCCCGAGGAAAAGGTGCGCGAGATCATCAAGATCGCGCAGGAACCGGTATCCCTGGAAACGCCTATCGGCGAGGAAGAGGACAGCCACCTGGGCGATTTCATCCCCGACGACGACGCGCCCGCCCCGGCGGATGCCGCCGCCTTTACGCTGCTCAAGGAGCAGCTCATGAGCGTGCTTTCCACGCTTACCCCGCGCGAGGAAATGGTGCTGAAGCTGCGCTTTGGCCTGGAGGACGGCCGCGCCCGCACACTGGAAGAGGTGGGCCGCGAATTCAAGGTCACCCGCGAGCGCATCCGCCAGATTGAGGCCAAGGCCCTGCGCAAATTGCGCCACCCCAGCCGCTCGCGCAAACTGAAGGATTCCATCGACTGATGCTGCCGCCAAACGCCATATCGCTGGATGCGCGGCTTTCGGCCATACGCGACTTGGCCGGAAGCTGCGCGCGCTTTGCCGACATTGGCGCGGATCATGGCCGGCTCGGGGCGCACATGCTCCTGCGCGGGCTGTGCCGGCGCGCCCAGCTCGCCGATATTTCCGAAGCTTCGCTTGCCAAAGCGCGGAGGCTGATTTACGGCCTGGGTCTGACCGACCGGGTGGATTTCTGCGTTGGAGACGGCGCCCTGGCGCTGGTGGAAAAACCGGACGTGGCCGTGATCGCCGGTATGGGCGGCCAGACCATCGCCGGCATTGTCGAGCGCGGACGGGATGTGCTTTCGGGCGCGCGCCTGATCCTGCAACCGAACGTGGCGGCGCCGGAATTGCGCGCACGGTTGCAGGCGGCGGGTTTTTGCATCGAAGACGAGGCCATCGCCCGCGATGGGCGCAGGCTGTATGTAATCCTTGTGGCAAAGGCGGGGGAAATGCGCCTATCGCCGCGGGAAATTGAGGTCGGGCCGGTGCTTTTGCGCAAGCGGCCCGAAAATTTGCCGCTTTACGCGGCTTTCCGCGTGCGCGTGGCGGGCAAGGCGCTGGAAGGCGCGCGGCGCGGGCATGGCGACGCGGCGGCGTTGGAACGGGAAATCGCAATCTGGGAGGCGATATTACATGACGACGGTCAAGGACATACTGGCGCTTCTGGAGGGCATCGCCCCGCTGGAGACGCAGGAGGAGTGGGATAACGCCGGCCTGCTGGCGGGCGACCCGCAGGCGCGGGTGACGCGCGTGCTGGTGGCGCTGGATCTGTGCATGGAGGTGCTTGAGGAAGCCAAAAGCCTCGGCGCGGAGTTGATTGTCACGCATCACCCCATCCTTTTCCGCGGCCGCAAGAATTTGCGCGAGGACGACCCCGAAGGCAAGTTGCTGGCGGAGTTGGTGCGCGCGCGCGTGGCGCTGATTGCCATGCACACGAACTTTGACAACGCCGAGGGCGGCGTCAACCAGGCGCTGTGCGACAAGCTCGGCATCCGCGAAAGCGAGACGCTGGAAAGCGGCATGCACATCGGCAATATCGACCCCGTGCCCCTTGCGGATTTCCGCAAGCATGTGGAAAAGGCGCTGGGCGGCGTGGTGCGCGCCTACGGCAGCGCCGATAAGGTGATTCGCCGCGTGGCGGTGCTCGGCGGCGCGGGCGGCGGTTACGCCTCCATCGCCCTGGAAGCGGGCGCGGACGCCTTTGTGACTGGAGAAATGGCCTACCATGCGGGGCTGGACTGCGCGGCGGCGGGCATGGCCGCCCTGGAAGCGGGGCATGCGGCCACGGAGCATCCCGCAGTGCATGTCCTGCGCGAAGGTTTACAAAAGGCGATAAATGCTGTACAATACAATGTGGAGACTTTTGAGAGCGCGCACAGGCCGTTCTTGTAATATGGAGGGATGCTCGTGCAGTTGGATGACCTTTGGAATTTTATGCAGGTAGATATGGAAGCGGATAAGTTCGAAAGCCAGATGCGCCTTTCGCCCAACCGCCAGAAGCTGCTCAAACAGCGCAATTTCATCCTCGAACAGCAAAGCAACATGAAAAAGCTCGAGGCGGATGTGGCCGTGATGCAGGACAGGCTCGAGGCCGTCAGCGACGAGGCCAAGCGGCTTTCCGGCGTGCTTTCCGGCATGGTGGAGGAGCTGAACGCCAACCCGCCCGCCGATGTGGAGGAGAGCGACCGCCGCGCCGAGGCGGCACGGCATCTGACCGAAACGCTCACCCGCTACGAGCAGGAATTGATTAAAATGCGCAAGGACGCCGAAGCGCGCGACCGCCAGCAGAAGGAGATTCGCGTGCGCGCCGCCAAGACCAAGCAGGAATATGACCAGCTCAAGCTGGTCTACGACCAGGAATTCAAGCGCGATTCGCAGAAGCTGAACCAGATGCGCGAAAACATCGAAAAGGAGGCCGCAAAGCTCGACCAGGCGTTGCTCAAGCGCTATCGCGCCATCAAGCAGCACTGCACGCCGCCCATGGCCAAGTTGGTCAACGGTCAGTGCGGGGGATGCTTTATGTCGCTGCCCTCGGCCACGCTGCGCGAACTGAAGCTGGGCGAAAAGACCGTGGAATGCGACAACTGCGGCCGGATTCTCTACGATCCCAAATAGCGGCAACGCCGCTTTGAAGAGGCGAAAACGTGAGGGCGCCGGGCGGCCGCAGGCGGCTTGACCGTCTGAGGAAAGTCCGAGCTCCATAGGGCAGGGTGCCGGTTAACTGCCGGTGGAGGCGACTCCAAGGAAAGTGCAACAGAGATATACCGCGAATCCCCCTTTGGGGGGACGCAAGGGTGGAAAGGCGAGGTAAGAGCTCACCAGCGGCTTGGCGACTTGTCCGCTCTGTAAACCCCACCTGGCGCAAGATTGATAGGGGAGCACATGCGGCGGCCCGTCGCGCTCCCGGGTAATCGCTTGAGCCCGCTGGCAACCGCGGGCCTAGATAGATGGCCGTCCAAGACAGAACTCGGCTTATAGACGCCGCTCACGATCGCATCCGCGCCCGTTTTCCGGGCGCGGTTTTAGCTTGTCAAAAAAGTATTTTTGACAAGCTGGCGGACGGGGGAGTATCTGCCCCGCCGGGTGCCGCGCCTCAAATTTTCAATTTGAGCCGTGGCAGTTTCGCCAAAGACGAAACCCAGAGCGCTGACAAAGCCCGCAAACGCAAAAATTGCCCTGAACAAAGAGAAATCAGGGGCAATTTTTGCTTCCTGCGTCAGCTGCACATGCAGCCTGCGGTCACTTACGTCTATGTAAGCTCCCTTGCCTGCAAG
>DVFZ01000015.1 GCA_018712945.1 Candidatus Pullichristensenella stercorigallinarum
TAGTTGCGGCTTTCCACGCGCTTCTGGGCGTTCTCAATCTGCTTGGAGACGATGCCGAACTCGATGGCTTCCTCGCCGCCCTTGGAGAGCTTTTCCAGCATGGGGCGGAAGCGGTCGGAGCCAAACAGGCGCATCAGGTCGTCCTCAAAGGAGATAAAGAACTGCGAGCTGCCGGGGTCGCCCTGACGGCCAGCGCGGCCGCGCAGCTGGTTGTCAATGCGGCGGGACTCGTGGCGCTCGGTGCCGATGATGTGCAGGCCGCCCAGCTTGACCACCTCGTCGTGCCCCTTCTCAGTCTCTACAGAGAACTTTTTGAGCAGGTCGCGGAACACCTTGCGGGCCTCGAGCACCTCCTCGGGCACGTTTTCGTTGAAGCCGATGGCCTCCTCGATAATCTCCTCCGCATATCCGGCCTGGCGCATCTGCTTGCGGGCCATGAACTCGGCGTTGCCGCCCAGCAGGATGTCCGTGCCGCGGCCAGCCATGTTCGTGGCGATGGTGACCGCGCCCTTCTTGCCGGCCTGGGCGACGATTTCCGCCTCCTTCTCGTGGAACTTGGCGTTCAGCACCACGTGGGGCACGCCGCGCTTTTCCAGCAGCTTGGAGACGAATTCACTCTTTTCCACCGACACGGTGCCCACCAGAACGGGCTGGCCGGTTTCATGGCGCTTGACGATTTCATCCACCACGGCGGCAAACTTGGCCTTCTGGCTGACGAACACGGCGTCGTTCAAATCCTTGCGGATCATCGGCTTGTTGGTGGGGATGGTGACGACGTCCAGCTTGTAGATGCCCTGGAATTCTTCCTCCTCCGTCTTGGCCGTACCGGTCATGCCGGAGAGCTTTTTGTACATGCGGAAGTAGTTCTGGAAGGTGATGGTGGCCAGCGTGCGGTTTTCGCGCTCCACCTTCACGCCTTCCTTGGCCTCGATGGCCTGATGCAAGCCGTCGGAATAGCGGCGGCCAATCATCAAACGGCCGGTGAACTCGTCCACGATGATAACCTGGCCGTCCTTGACCACATAGTCCACATCGCGCTTCATCAGCACGTTGGCGCGCAGGGCGGCGAGGATGTAATGGTACAACTCCTGATTTTCCGGGTCCGTGAGGTTTTCCACGCCGAAGAAGGTTTCCGCCTTGCGCACGCCTTCCTCGGTGAGCACGATGGTCTTTTCCTTTTCCTCGCGCACAAAGTCGTTTTCCTCGCCCTCGTGCAGGCGCTGGACAAACTGGTTGGCGCGCTGGTACATCTCGGTGGGCTTGTCGCCGCGGCCGGAGATGATCAGCGGCGTGCGCGCCTCGTCGATAAGGATGGAGTCCACCTCGTCGACGATGGCGAAATTGAGCGGCCGCTGCACCATGCGCTCCTTGTAGGTGACCATATTGTCGCGCAGGTAGTCAAAGCCGAATTCATTGTTGGTTCCGTAAGTGATATCGCAGGCATAGGATTGCTGGCGCTGCGCGGGCGTCATATCGTGCTCGATCAGGCCCACGGTCAGCCCCAGGAAGCGGTACACCTTGCCCATCCACTCGGAGTGGAAGCGGGCCAGATATTCATTGACGGTGACGATATGCACGCCTTCGCCCGGCAGGGCGTTGAGAATCGCCGGTAGCGCGGCGGTCAGCGTCTTGCCCTCGCCGGTGCGCATCTCGGCGATGCGGCCCTGATGCAGCACGATGGCGCCGATCATCTGCGTATCGAACGGACGCTGGCCCAGCGAGCGCACCGCCGCCTCGCGCACCAGCGCGTAGGTTTCGGGCAGCAGCTTGTCCAGGCTCTCGCCGCCCTTGGCGCGTTCGCGCAGCTTGCCGGTATAGGCGCGCATCTCCTCATCGGAGAGCTTTTGCATCTGCCCTTCGAGGGCGTTGATCTGATCGACGGTCTTGCGCAGGCGCTTGATTTCGGCTTCATTGGAGCCGGAAAGCGCCTTTTTGATGAAATCAAACATGATCTTCCTCCAAAACGGCTGCGCGCCAAAGCGCGCGGGCCGAAATAAGCCAGTTTCTATTATAACGGGAAACGCCCGGTTTTTCAATATCCGCCGGGAATTTCCCCGAAACGGCTATGGGATCGCCGTGGTATCGCCAAGCCCGTGCAGGGCGCGTTGCAGGTCAAAGCGCAAGCGCTCACTTCTGCGCACGCCCGCGCGCAGGCGGCGATAGGCGCGCAGGCCGGTTTCCAAATCGGCGGCCTGCAAAGGCTCGCGCGCATAGCGGGACAGCGCCAGGCGGTGGAAAAATTCCTCCAGGTCGGGATTTGTCAGCGCGCCCACGCAGGCACGGTGCGCAAAGGCTTCAATTTCTTCCCCACCCAGCGGAGCCTGTCCGGTGCGGGAAAGCAGCGTGAGCATGGCCCGGCAAAGGATCAGGCCGGCCTCTTCCGTCGTTCTGGCCTTGGCGGCCAGCAAGGCGGGGTCTGTCTTGCGCAGGCGCGCGCGCAGCCAAAGCACCGCCGCGGCGATGAGCGCCAGCAAAAGCAGAATACCCAGCGCAATCCACAGCCACGTCAGGGATGGGCGTTCGCCGTCCTCCGATTGCTCCGGCGCATCCTCGGGCGGAGGTGTGGCGTCGCCCTCCGGCGGCGGCGTGGGGCTGGTCTCGCCCGCGAAGGGGTCGGGTGGCGGCGTGGGTGTAGAGGGGCCCATGTCAGGCGTGGGGCTGGGCGTAGTCTCCGGGCTTTCCGGCGGCGGCGTGGGGTCGTTTTCCCCGTCTCCGGCGTCGGGCACAAAGCTGCTTTCGCCCATGTCCTGCTCGCCTTCGTTGTCGTGTATGCCGTCGTCCCCGTTCTCCCCCGTGCGGCCCTGCTGGCCTTCGGTGGAAGCGGCGGTGGGGTCGAACGACAGCCAGCCCACGCCGTTGAAATATACTTCCACCCAGGCGTGGGCATTTTCGCCGGTGAGCACCACCGTCTCGCCCGGCTCGGCATCCAGAGAGTAGCCCTCCACATAGCGCGCGGGCAGGCCCACGGCCCGGCAGAGCACGGCCATGGCGCTGGCAAAATAGCTGCAATAGCCCTCGCGCGAATCGAGCAGGAAATACGAAACAAAATCACGATCCTCGGGCGGGTAGTCCACCTCCAGCGTATAGCGGCAGTTTTCGGCCAGCCAGTCGCGGATGGCGGCGGCCATGGCGAAATCGCCCTCCGCGCCGGCGGTGATCTGCGCAGCCAGGTCGTACACGCCGCGCTCCACCGTGGCGGGCAGGGCCAGACAGGTATCCGCGGCCTCCGCATAGCCCGCGTCCTCCACGCCGGCGCGCGCGAGCGTCAGGGCGTTCAACGCTTCCTCGTCGCCCTGCACAAGCGCGGTGAAGGAATAGCTGTCGCCCTCCTGGACATTGCGGGCGAGAAAGACCTCGCCGATGGAATTGTAGTATACGGCGTTTTGCAGATCCATGGAAAAATCCGTGAGCCGGTGCGCCGCAAAGAGCGTGCTGGTGCCGCCGTCGAGCATTTCGACTTCCGCTGAAACCGGCGAGAACGCCGCCTCGCCGCCGGGCACAGCGTCGGATTCAAATACGTCCGCACGCGTGGAGCGGCGGGGAAAGTCATAGTACAGGTATCGCGCCTTTTCACCCTCGTCCACCCAGGAATAGCCCGTGTAATCGCGGCGGATCGTACCGCGCAAAAGCATATCTCCATCGGCGGTCACCCGCATCACCGGCGTCAGGTCGGGGCTGGCGGGGCCGCCCAGGCGTGGGGACGGCTCGTCCCCCTGCATGATGGTGTAATTGTAGCCGCGTTCCTGCAGGGAAAAGGTTTGGCGCACCTGGCTGAAGCGGAAATAATCCTCAAAGGCGTTGCGCAGCGTGTTGGCGGCGTTTTCCAGGGGCGCCCAGGTCAGTCTTCCCTGCGGCACGAGCAGAAAGGCCACCAGCACGGCCAGCGTGGCCGGAATCAGCGCCCGCGCATAGGCGCGCGCATTTTGTTCGCCATCAGAGGTATGCGCATAGGCCGCCGCCAGCCCGATCAGGGCCGGAACCGCCGCGCCGACGCCGCTCTGGTCGCCGAGCGCATAGGCGGCGATAAGCGCCACCAGCGCAATGACCGCCGCGAAAAACACGCCGCCGCGGTTTTTTACCAGCGCAAAGAACAAAAATCCCAGCGCCACCCCCAGCAGCATGGCCGCGGCCGGGGCGTGCGCGGGCAAAAGCGAGGCGTCGCCGCTTTCCCAGAAGGCGCGCAGGGCTTCAAAAAGGGCGCGCGCGCCAAAGGCGCCGCCCAGCACGGCCATGCCCGCAAACGCCGCCAGCACCGCCAACGCCGCAACCAGGCCGGGTATGCCCATACACATCACCGCGCCCAACACGCCCGCGCCCAAGGCCCACAAATAGGCCAAGGGCCAGGGCGCGGTCAGGGACGTAGCGCCCAATATGGTGTTTGTCACGCTGCCGGAAATCAGCGCCGCAATCAGCGCCGTGACCAGCAGCCGGAGAAATTTCTGCGTTCTGGTCATTTGCGTCCTCTATGGTTCCCGGGCGCGCCTAAGCGGCGCCCTCCCAGGGGTCTATCAGTTGCGCCTCCACGTTTTCCATCTTCAGGCGCTCCACCATTTCCAGCGACTGGCTGTTGCGGCTGTCGGTCACCCACAAAAGCCTTACGCGCACGCCGGTGCGCGCCAGTTTCAGCGCCATATCGGCCACGCGCGTGGTCAGCCGGGGCGTAACCAGCACGCAGCCGCCGGTGCGCGTGGTGCGCCGGAGCATTTGCATGAGCACCTGCTCGTAGGGAAAGGGGCTGTCAAACTTCACGCGCATCAGCGCGTCGGCAAACATGGGAAAATCCTGCGGGAACTGGCCCGCCGGCTCGCCGGGGCTGGCCGAGAGCAGCGGCATGCGCACCGGGTAGCCCTCCTCAAGCTGGGCGCGCGCCTGGGAAAGGCACGCCTCGCACACGCAGTCCTCCATGGTCAGGGCCTGATCCGGAAGGGCCTGAATCTCGGAAAGGTCAGGCACGATCAGCGTATCCGGCCGCGAAGATTCCTCAAAGGTGCGCACCATCAATTCGCGGCGGCGCATGGTCAGCTTCCAATGCACCTTTTTGAGCACATCGCCCTCCTGCCACTTGCGCACATCCGAAGGCGAAGCGGTATCCTCAGTGGCGCGGGAGCGCAGCTCCGGCCCGGTGTCGCCCGCCTTTAGCTCCATAAAGGGCACGTCGTGCGCGCGGGGATACACGTCCACGCGCAAAAGGCGCTGGCCGCTCTTGCGGGAAATGGAAAACAGGCCGAACACGTCCCGGGCGCGCATGCGCGTGACGCCGACCTCATAGCTGCCCCGGTGCGGGCAGCGCACCATATAGCGGAATGTGCGCGTTTTCAGCGGCGGCGTGGCGACGCTGATCTCCTGCGAGGCGGAAAACGCCGAGGGCACGTTCAGGCGGATGCGCAGCGCCGACGCCGGCAGGAGGGACGTATGGCGCACGGTGAAGATGGTCATCATCGCCTCGCCGCGCTCCACGCGGGGCTTGACGCCGCGCATTTCAATGCGCACGCTGAAAAGCAGCCACAACACCGATCCCAGCGAAAGCAATATCAGCAAAAGAATGGTAAAGCAGAGCAGATAGTAAATCTGTCCGCCCGTGGAAAGCCCCGTCGCCAAAAGCGCCGCCGCCGCAATCAGCGCCCCGACCAGCCGCGAGGTCATCTGGCCTTCACCGGCACCTGCACGGAATTAAGCACATTGCCAAGCACGCGCTGCGCGGTCATATTGCGCATACGCGCCTCCGGGCTCAATACCAGGCGGTGCGCCAACACCGGCTCGGCCATTTTCTGGATATCTTCGGGGATGACGTAATCGCGCCCCAGCATCAGCGCCCGGGCCTGCGCCGCGCGCAAAAGCGATATGGCCGCGCGGGTGGACACGCCCAGCTGCAAGGCCCCGTTTTTGCGCGAGGCGGCGGCGATGGCGGAGATATAGGCGCGCACCTCGCGCGATGTGTACACGGTATCCACCTGCTGCTGGAGTTTGACGATATCCTGCGAAGAACAGATGGGTTTTAATTCCTCCATGGGCCGCGCGCCGGAAGTATAACGCTCAAGGATGTCGGTTTCCTCCTCGGGCGTGGGATAGCCGATGGCCACGCGCATGAAGAAGCGGTCGAGCTGGGCCTCGGGCAGGGGGTAGGTGCCCACGAAGTCCACCGGGTTCTGCGTGGCCAGCACGATGAAGGGGCTGGGCATGCGGTAGGTGTTGCCGTCCACCGTCACCTGGCCCTCCTCCATCACTTCCAGCAGGCTGGACTGCGTTTTCGGCGAGGTGCGGTTGATTTCGTCGGCAAGCACAATCTGGCTCATCACCAGCCCAGGGCGGTACTCCAGTTCGCCGGTTTTGAAGTTGACGATGGAAAAGCCGGTGATATCGCTGGGGGTGATATCCGGGGTAAACTGTATGCGCTTGAACGAGCAATCCAGCGAGCGCGCCAGCGCCGAAGCCAGCGTGGTCTTGCCCACGCCGGGCACGTCCTCAATCAGCACGTGCCCCCGGCACAAAAGGGCGATCATCATCAGCTCCACCGCGTCCTGCTTGCCCACGATGACCTTGCCCACGTTTTTAATCAGAAGCTGCGCAAAGCGCTGCGTCACCTGCATATCCGCGTTCTCCTTGCTATTTTCTCAAATCTTGGACGCGCCCGCGCCCGGCAGGGTTCCCCCGGACGGACAGAAGCGCACATATACTCAGCTTCCAGTATACAAATTTGCGCCGGGAATGACAAGCAAATCTGTTCAAATGCTCGGGAATGTGCTACAATATTCAAAGGAAGGTCACAATTCGGAGGCATTATGTGGCAGATTTTTACGTTTGACGAGGTGGATTCCACCAACGCCGTGGCCAAGCGCTTTGCGCTGGAAGGCCGTGGGGAGTGCGCGGTGGCGGCGGCAAGGCAGACCGCCGGGCGCGGCAGGCTGCTGCGCAACTGGGAATCCCCCCGGGGCGAAGGGCTGTGGTTTTCGCTGCTGCTCCGGCCCGAGAACATGCCCGCGGCGCAGGCGGGCGGGGCGGTGTTCGTATCGGCGCTTGCCATGGCCGAGGCGCTTGCGCCCTTTGGGGAGGCGCTGGTCAAGTGGCCCAACGATTTGGTGATGGGCGGCAAAAAGCTGTGCGGCATGCTGGCGGAGGCTGGCTTTGCAAACGGCCTGTGCGGCTGGATCGTGCTGGGCATCGGCGTAAACCTCTTGCAGACGTCCTTCCCCGACGTCCTCCCCCACGCCACGTCGCTGCTTTTGCAGACTGGAAAGCGCCTTGCGCCGGAGGAGCTTTTGCCCCGCTTTCTCACTTGCTTTGAGCCATGGTATGCCCGCTGGCAGCGGGAAGGGCTTTCCCCCATTCTCGAGGGCATCCGCCCCCTGTCGGCGACGCTGGGGCGGCGCGTCAGAATCGAGGGGCGCGAGGGCAAAGCGCTGGATTTCCGCGAAGACGGCGCGCTTTTGTGGCGTGTGGAGGGAAAAACAGAGGCCGTGCTGGCGGGCGACGTGTCCGTGCGCGGGCTGTATGGATATGTGTGACGGCGGCCCATCCGCCCCGCGGAGGTGATTGCATGGAAATCTTTGGGAAAACGCTTTTGACACCGGAACAGATGCGCGCAATGGAGCAAATGTACTTCGCGGAGGAAGGCGTCAAATCCATTGACGTGATGGAGCGCGCCGCCGCAGCGCTGGCTGCTTTGCTCGTAGAACGCTTCGGGCCAGGGAAAACCGTCTTTTTCGCCTGCGGCCCCGGCGGCAACGGCGGCGACGGGCTGGCTGCGGCGTGGTTGCTCAAGCAGCGCGGCGGCGACGCGGCCTTCGTGCTCGCGGAAGAACCGAAAAGCGCGGACGCCGTTGAAAACCTGCGCCGGGCGCGGCAGGCGGGCGTGCGCGAAATTGCCGTGGACAGCCCTGAGCGCCCCGACGTCTGGGTGGACGCACTGTTCGGCACCGGGCTTTCGCGCGCCCCGGCGGGCAACGCCGCCGCGCTCATCGACCGCATGAACCGCGACCAGCTCCGGCACGGCGCGAAAACCGTCTCCGTGGATATCCCCTCCGGCCTTTCCGGTCTCTCCGGACAGGCCTTCCCACATTGCGTGCAGGCCGATATAACCCTGGCCCTGCAATGCGCCAAGACCGGCCACTACCTAGGCGACGGGCTGGACGCCTGCGGCGAAATCCGCACGGCGGACATCCGCATCCACGCCACCGAGACGTTTCTGGAACAGCTAAGCGCCGCCGGCCACGTCGTTCTCTTTACAAAACCGCAGGATTATCTGCCCCAATACCTCCGCAATACCCACAAGGGAACGCGCGGGCATGTGCTGGCGGTAGCTGGCAGCGTGGGCATGGCGGGCGCGGCGGCGCTGTGCGCAGGCGCGGCGCTGCGCTCCGGCGCAGGGCTGGTGACGGTGGCCTGTCCGGCCTCCATCGTGCCCATCCTGCAGGTGTTGGAACCGTGCGCCATGTGCGTGCCCCTGCCGGAGAAGGACGGCGCGCTCTGCGCCGAAGCCGCGGACGTTCTGTGGGATTTGCGGGACGGGAAAAGCATCGTCGCTGGGCCGGGGCTTTCCCGCCGCTGCGCCCCGGAAGTGTTGGAGGCGCTGCTGGCGGAGAAAGACGGCCGCCGCGAAAAGATCGTATTGGACGCGGACGCGCTCAACATCCTTTCCGAGCGCCGGGAACTGCTTTCCCTGCTGGACGCCAGCTGTATACTTACCCCGCATCCCGGCGAGGCAAAGCGCCTGTTAGGGCGGGAGTTAAGCGACCCCGTTTCCGACGCCCGCGCGCTGGCGGCGCTGGGCGGTGAATCGGGTTGCCGCGTGGTGCTCAAGGGCGCAAGCCGCGTGATTTGCGAACTTCCCGCGTCCAAACGCCCGGTCCTGATCAGCGCCACTGGCTGCGCCGGCATGGCCAAGGGCGGCTCCGGTGACGTATTCGCCGGCCTGCTGGCCGGGCTGCGCGCCTGCGAATGGTTCAATACCGCCGCCGCTTGCGAAATTCACGGTTTGGCCGGGGTTCTGGCCGGGGAAAAATACGGCGAAACGGCTATGACCGCCCGCAACATCCTGGAAATGTTGCCCGAAGCCTTTCGCCGTCTCGAACAAAAGCGAGACGAGAAGCCATGACCGCCCTGCCGCGCGCATATCTTCCCCCAGGTCTAAATGTGCGGCGCGACCGGGGCGGGGGCCTTTTTATCACCCGCGAGGCGGTTCAAAGCCCATGGTTTGCCTGCGAACGCGCCGGGGACGTCTGGCGGCTTTGGCCAACGGCGGCGCTGGTGGCTCAGTACGAACGCGCCGAAGCGCCGGACGCGCTTGCGCGCACGTTTTTGCGCTTTCGCGGCCTGCCCATCGAAGCGGAATCCCTTGCCCTGTTTTGCGAGGGCACGAAGCTGGCCGAAGCGCCGGAAAAGGCGCGAATCGCGGCGCTTAATAAGGCCGTGCGCCAACGCGCGGCGGTGTGTATGCGCCTTGGCGGCGGCGGCGGGCTGTTTGCCTGCGCCATCCTGCTCAATTTAATAGGAGGAAACAGACGATGAAGCTCAAATGGTATGGACATTCCTGCTTTTCCCTGACTTTTGCAAACGGCGCCACCGTGGTGACCGACCCCTTCGACGACACTGTGGGCTATCCCCTCTGCCGTGCCCGCGCCGACGTGGTGTTGCGCAGCCACGACCATTTTGACCACAACCACGTGCAGTCCATCGCGGGCGAGCCGCAGCTTGTGACCGACAGCGCTCCGCGCACGGTGGGCGGCATACAAATCCACGGCATCGACTGTTTTCACGATGACGCGCAGGGCGCGAAGCGCGGCAAAAATATCATCTATATCGTCGAAGGCGACGGGTTGCGCTTTGCGCATCTGGGCGACCTGGGCCACCTGCCCACAGAGGAAATGTACGAGGCCATGCGCGATGTGGACGTGATGCTCATTCCCATCGGCGGCACCTACACCATCACCACGCCCGAGGCAGTGGAGCTGCTCAAAGAGGCCAAACCGCATACCGCCATCGCCATGCACTTCAAGACCGTTTTGTGTAACTCCCCCATTACCGATGAGCAGGAATTCGTGCGTCTCACCGGCGCAAAATACCTGCCGGGCGAAGTGGAGATTACCCGGGAAACGCTCGATACCCTGCCCGCCGCGGCAGTAATGCTCTGCCCGCCAGCCCGTTAATAAAATCATAACATTCTTCTGCCACAGGATATTGTACGCGCTGTCATCTGGCGCACAACATCCTGTGGCAGACTTTTTTTGTCAAAACCAGAAGAATCATTCAGATGCGAATTATGACGGCAATAGGGCGCGAAAACGCTCGAAATATGCGCGGAATGTATAAAATATGCGCGAATATGGGTGAATATACCATGTATATATGCAATCATTTCACAATTTGCGCGCAGGAATTTCTACCATGCCGTCGTATTTTTATATGTATATGCAGTGCATATTCACGCTGCACACAGCATATACTTTCTCATACAATGTGGGAGGGAAAACCATGGAACCGCAAAAGCGTGTAAAACAAATGTTAAATGCCCGCGTGATTCTGCCATGCGCGGCGGCGTTTATCGCCCTTGTCCTCATCGTGCTGATCTGCATATTCGCCAGCAATGCCAATCGTATGCAGAATGAATATGCACTGGCGCGGGACAGCATTGGCGAAGATCTATACACCAGCCTATACATGTTTGCCCGCAGCTACGACGGCGTAACTTTGGCCGGCGCGGATGTGGAGGGTTCCATCCTGCCCTCCATGCGCAACTATTACCTGGCCGCGACGACGCTGGACGACGCCATCGTCAACGCCTATGGGCAGCGCTATCAGCTTCTGGACGCAAACATGCGCGCGTCGGTGACGGCGGCATTTGAAGCCTTTGACGACGCCTTTGCCCAAGGCCGCAGCACCAGCGACGCCGTGAGCAGCATGAGCGCCTGCGTGCAGAACATCGAGCAGCTTTTGAGCACGCGCTACGACGCAAATACGCGCCTGATGCCGGCCTAGGCCAGCTGGCGGACGGGGAAGCAAGCTCCCCCGCCGGGTGCCGCGCCTCAAATTTTCAATTTGAGTCGTGGCAGTTTCGCCTTTGGTGAAACCGCAGAATCCTGTGGATTCTGCGCCTCCTACCACCCTCTCCAATTTTCGCTCGCGCCGTAAACAGCACAAGCGAAAATTGCAAGGAAGCGATTTTTGCTCTGGGAAATGGGATTTCCCGACGCAAAAATCGCCCCGCCCCCGCCGCACATGTCGCCGGGGACGATTGAAAGCGCGAAAGGGCTTCGGCCCTCTCGCTCTCTCTGGGGGTTTTAACAGTCTAAAGCGCGCTCTGTCCGCAAAAAGCAGCGGACAGAGCGTGTTTTTGGGCGCAAAAGCCGCTCACATATCCGTCCGCGCGGCCTCCACGCGCACAAAGGGGCGCGTAAATTCCTGGCCAGCGCGCCGCCCGGCGCTGTCCGCCGCCCCCAGCGCCCACAGGTCAGTAAAGCGGCATTCCAGCGCAAAGCACTCGTCCCCGCGCAGGCGCGCCGGATCGGAAACGATGGGAAGCTTCGCGCGCCGGGAAAGCTCGCGCAAAACCGGCTCCGCGCCTGCGCGCAGGCCCAGCAGCCGCGTGTATGGGGGTTGCGCGTATTTTCCGGCCAGCTCCGCCGTCAGCCCCGCCGCCGCGTGCGCCGCCGCCCGGGCGATGCGGGCGCGCGTATAGCGGCGCGACTTGGCGCAGTCAATCGCTTCGTCCAGCGTGCCGCTCTCCCGCGCTGCGCGCACGAGCAGCCCGTCCAGCCCCTCCCCCGCGTCCGGCAGGGATAGGCCGCCCTGCCGCAGCCTGTAAAGGATGGCCATATCCAGCGGCAGGCGCGGCTTTGCGGGCAAAAGCGGCAGGCAAGCGGCAGGCACCGCCTGGGAGACGTCCTCCCCCGCCGCCAGCGCGCGGCGCACGGCCGTTGCCGAGCAGATGTGGGAAAGCGTCCCATCGTGATAATCCCCAAGGCGGCGGATGGCCAGCGGCCGCGTAGCGGTATGGCGCAGGCAGCGCACATACTCTACAGCCAGGGCCAGATTCGGCGCGTTGAGCGTCTTCGCCGGAAGGCCCAAATACGCCGCCACCGCCTCGCCACGGGCGCGGGCATGGCTCATGCCCGCATCCAGGCGGCGGCGCGTTTCCCGGGAGATCTCCTCCGGCTCGTCCTCCCGCAGCGCCGCCAGCTTCGCAAGCAACGCCATATCGTCCGTTTCACAGCCAAAGGAAAGCACGTCGCAGCCCAACCCCGCCAGAACCCCCACGCCGCCGCGGGCAAAGAAATCCGCCGTGCGCACTGCAAACAGCGCCGGCAACTCGAACACCACGTCCGCGCCGCACAAAAGCGCCATGCGCGCGCGCGTCCACTTGGAAAGGACGGCCGCTTCGCCGCGCTGTGTAAAGTTTCCCGCCAGGCAGACGGCCATGCCGTCGCAGCCGCTTGCGCGCCGCGTTTCCCGCAAATGGTGCAAATGGCCGTTGTGGAAGGGGTTGTATTCGGCAATCACGCCCGCAATGGTCATGGTAACCCTCCTTTGCCCTTTATTGTAACCGTTAAATTCCCATATGGCAAGCGCCGGGCGGGAAGGAATTTATGCGGCCTTTGTCGAATACTTGGCGGGCGCGTTTGCGCAGGGCGCAGCGCCGGGAATACTCACAAAAGGGGAAAACACATGGCCAAGTTGTACTTCCGCTACGGTGCAATGGGCTCCTCCAAGACCGCCAACGCCATCATGGTGCAATACAATTACCGCGAGCGCGGCCAGAACGCGCTTTTGCTCAAGCCCCGGCTGGATAACCGCGACGGGGAAAAATTGGTCGGTTCGCGTTCAGGGCTGTGCGCGCCTTGCGAATACGTGGAGGAACTGGACAGCATCGACCTTTCGCTCTACGACTGCCTGATCGTGGATGAGGCGCAGTTTCTCACCAAGGCGCAGGTGGAGCGTCTGGTGGATATCGTGGACGGGCTGAATATCCCCGTCATCTGCTACGGCCTGCGCGCGGACTTTCAGGGTAACCTGTTCGAAGGCAGTCACTGGCTGTTGGCCTGGGCGGATACCATCGAGGAGATTAAGACCGTATGCTGGTGCGGCCGCAAGGCCATCTGCAACGCTCGCGTGGCAAATGGCAAGGTGGTTAAGGCTGGCGAGCAGATTGTCTTGGGCGGCAACGAGAGCTATGTGGCCCTGTGCCGCAAGCACTGGCAGAGCGGCGAACTGGCGCCGGAGGAAATCCGCCGCATTGCCGCGGGCAAGCGCGATTTTCTGCCTCTGCTGCTCGACGCCGACCCCAGCGAAACCATGATCGGCCGCTATCTGGACGCGGGCGATATGTATGTGCTGTTTGCGCGCGGCCAGGCCGTGGCCGAAGCGGTGGTCGTTCCCCGTGAGGACGGCTGCGAACTGAAAAACCTGGCCACGGAAAAGGGCGAGCGCGGCAAGGGATACGCCACGCGGCTGCTCGACCACCTTTTCCGCCTGTTGGGGGCGGACTATGCGCGAATCTATGTAGGCACCGCCGAAGACCTGATCCCCTTCTATGAAAAACAGGGCTTTGCGCGCGCCTATGTAGAGCCGCACTTCTTCCGCGACAACTATCCCGGCGTGACCTTTGAGGAGGGCGAACTGGACGATATGTATTACCTTGTGAGGCCATTGCGATGATCAAAAAACTTTGGAACGACAAGCGCCTGCGGGAAATATTCCTATATTGCGTTGTGGGCGGGCTGACCACGGTGGTCAACTATGTGGTTTATTTCCTTTTTACGCGCCTGGTGGGCGGTGGAGGGGCGCAGAGTCCCGGCCTGGCGGCGCTGATTTTGGACAGTAGCTATCAGGACGCATCCCTTGCCATCCTCGGCACGCTGGTGGCCTGGGCCGTGGCGGTAGCGTTCGCCTTTTATCCCAACAAGCGCTGGGTGTTTAAGAGCCAGGGCGGGGATACAAAGCGCGAAATTCTCCAGTTCCTTGCGGCGCGCGTTGTCTCGCTGGGCATGGACGTGGGGTTGATGGCGCTGCTGGTGGGCGCATGCGGCTTAAACGACATGTTGTCCAAGCTGATTGTGCAGGTGGTGGTCATTATTGCCAACTACTTTGCCAGCAAGTTCTGGATTTTCAAGCGAAATTGAGGGCGCCATGCAAGCCAGCGCGCTGGCTTGCTATAAAAAAAACATCAAGTGTATTCCACAAAACATTGACACAGTTCTGCCAAATATGATATACTTTAATTATAAAGGGGAGTTTTGGCTCCGGCGCATCCGACATATGCGCATGGGGGTGGCGGCCACGGCAGTCTTGCCACGCGGCCGCCTTTTCAAAGCGCCTGAAAACACTTTAACCAAGGGGGATGTCTATGGACTGGCTGTTGCAAAACATTCAGGGCATCACGTGGCAGATGATGGTAATGTGGGTAATTGGCGGCGCGCTGATCTTCCTGGCCATCAAAAAGGAAATGGAGCCGACGCTGCTTCTGCCGATGGGCCTGGGTGCGATTCTGGTAAACCTGCCCGAGTGGGGCGCGCTCAAAGAGCTGCAGATTCTCTATGATGCAGGCATTGCCACCGAGCTTTTCCCGCTGTTGCTGTTTATCGGCATCGGCGCGATGATCGACTTTGGCCCGCTGCTTTCCAACCCCAAGATGCTCCTGTGCGGCGCGGCGGCGCAATTCGGCATTTTCTTCACGCTGTCGCTGGCGCGTCTGTTCGGCTTCTCCTTGCAGGACGCGGCCTCCATCGCCATCATCGGCGCGGCCGACGGCCCCACGTCCATCTTCGTAGCGCAGTATTTTAATACGCAATACATAGGCGCGATTATTGTGGCGGCATATTCCTATATGGCTCTGGTACCAATTGTGCAGCCTCCCTGCATCCGCCTGGTTACCACCAAAAAGGACCGACTGATGAAGATGGAGTACAACCCCGCCAACATCTCGCGCACCACGCGCATCCTTTTCCCCATCTTCGTTACCTTCATCGCCGGCATTGCCGCGCCCAAGAGCGTGGCGCTGGTAGGTTTCCTGATGTTCGGCAACCTGCTGCGTGAATGCCTGGTGCTCGATTCTCTGTCCGAAACGGCGCAGAAGGTGCTGGCGAATCTGGTTTCGCTGGTGCTGGGTCTCTCTGTCGCGCCGGTAATGACGGCTGATCGCTTCCTCAATATCAACACGATCATGATCCTCGCCCTCGGCCTGGTGGCGTTCTGCTTCGACACCATCGGTGGCGTGCTGTTTGTCAAAGTGCTTAACATCTTCCTCAAGAAGAAGATCAACCCCATGGTCGGCGCGGCGGGTATTTCCGCCTTCCCGATGTCCTCCCGCGTGGTTCACAAGATGGGCCTGAAGGAAGACCCGCAGAACTTCCTGCTGATGCACGCGGCAGGTGCCAACGTGGCCGGACAGATTGCTTCGGTCATCGCCGGCGGTATGATCATCTCTCTGATTCCGCTTGCGTAAGTAAGGAGGCGCGCATATGCAGATCAATTTTCCCGCTTTTCTTGATTCCCTGCTGATCCTTGTTCAGGGGTGGGCTGGTATCTTTGTCGTCATCTGCATCATTTGGGCAGTGGTGGCAATCCTTAACAACGTGACCGGTAAAAAGAAAGAAGAAAAGTAAAGTGTCGCCCGATGCGGCCCGCAGGCACTGTGCCTGCGGGCCGCATTTCTTTCAAGATGGGAAGCCTTGGTGTAGGCTGCGCATTCTGGCAAACATTCTTTGCTTGCCCTTCATTTCCTGCTATCGTGAAGTCATATCTCCTGCAGCCCCTATGAAATGCTCATTTTCCTTCTTGAGCCGTCACTTTTTCACTCGCATGTACAAAAAAACAATAGAAGTGCCAACCGAAACCTGCAATATCCACGCAGGCTCCGGTTGTTTTTTCCGGGGCAGCGGAATTTACTTCTGCCGCCCCGCTTTGGTTTATACCACCCGGTCGATGGACAGGGATACCGAGGTGTTTGCAGCGGTGTCGGTCAGGTTGAGCGCGCTCGAGCTGATGACACGCACCGCCGTTCCCGCATCTGCCTTGAGCAGCGCCTGGCCGGAGAAGGTGGCGCTTTGGCCGGAACCCGCACCCTTGACCGCCCGCACCACGCTGGAGAGCAACGACTGTTCGTTGGCTTGCAAACGCAGCACCGTATCGACCGCCGTCTGCTCGGGCACAAACACCGTATAGCGTACAAGGTATGTGCCCGCGCTGCGGATGATTACCGCATCCTCGCCGAGGGAATAGTCTCCCTCAGGATCTGCCAGCAGCGTCGAAAGCACCAGGCCGCCGCCTGTCTGCTGGTTGCGCAGGCTGCCAAGCTGATAGGCGAGCGCCGCGGACGCCGCCCCAGCGGGTCCTGTCGGGCCGGTCGGGCCAGCGGGGATAACGAAATCGAGCAAGCCTTGCCGCTCATCGCCGACGTCCTCTATACTGGGGGCTGTTCCGGCAGCAGCCGCGCGTACCGAGCGTACTGCCAGGCTGCGGCCAGAAAAACCTGCCGCGCCGGCGGGGCCAGTGGGGCCAGTCGGACCGGTCGGACCCGTGGGGCCTTCCGCGCCCTGTGCGCCCTCCGCGCCGGCAGGGCCAGTGGGGCCGGTCGGACCGGTTGCGCCCTCCGCGCCAGCGGGGCCTTCCGCACCTGTTGCACCGGCGGGGCCGGTCGGGCCTGTCGGGCCAGTCGGACCTTCTGCGCCCGCGGTTCCCTGCGCGCCCTCCGCGCCAGCGGGGCCGGTCGGGCCTGTCGGGCCAGTCGGGCCTGTCGGGCCGGTTGCGCCCTCCGCACCGGCGGGGCCTTCCGCGCCCGTTGCACCGGCGGGGCCTGTCGGGCCTGTCGGGCCAGTCGGACCGGTCGGACCTTCCGCGCCCTGTGCGCCCGTGGGGCCAGTCGGACCGCCAGCGGGGCCTGTCGGGCCGGTCGCGCCCGTAGGGCCAGTCGGACCTTCTGTGCCAGTCGCGCCCGTAGGGCCAGTGGGGCCTTCTGTTCCGCTCGGGCCGGTCGGGCCAGTCGCGCCGGCCAAACCGGTGGGACCCGTGGGGCCAGTAATGCCGGCGGGGCCGCTCGGGCCGGTTGCGCCCGTAGGGCCGGTGGGGCCGGTGGGACCACTCGGGCCGGTCGGGCCAGTCGGGCCAGTCGAACCAGTGGGACCCATGACCGTCACCAGGCTGTAATCCGGTGAGCTGCCAGGCGTACCTGTGGGATCGTTTATGTCGGCTTGGTAGAGACTGCCGTTGTAGAACACCAAATCACCCATTCTGTATCGGGCGCCCGGCGTAAACGCCTGCAATGTCTCCAGACCGGCGCCGGTTGCGCCCGTGGGGCCGGTCGGGCCGGTGGGACCAGTGGGACCGGTGGGACCGCTCGGGCCAGTTGGGCCGGTGGGACCCGTTGCACCGCCGGAAGGACCAGTCGGGCAACAGCAGCCATAAGGAATAGGACGGCACCCGCCCTGATTACAGCAGCGGCCCGCAGCGCGTAGACCACCGCCGGAACATGTGTTATAATATGAATTGGGAAGCATTGACATCACCTCATATTCCTTGCTTCCCTGTATCGTATGCGCCTGCCGCAGGGAAGGTGCGGAGAAGCATGGACGCATCCGCTCGGGCGCACAATAGACGCCTGTTGACGGCGGGAGCTTTACTGCGTTCCCACGAATTCCGGCTTACGCGGTTACGCCTGTCATAAGGAGGTATTCATGGCCAGAGGATGGAAAACCGCTCTATTTTTGCTGGCTGTATTGGCGCTGTTTCTGGTGTGCGCCCTATGGAGCGGGCTGACGCTGCGCTTTTACGGCGTGCGCACGGACAAGCTGACGCAGGACGCGCGTTTGCGCCTGGCGCTTCTGACCGACCTGCATAGCTGTGTCTATGGGGAAAACCACCGCGAGCTGCTCGACCTTGTGCTCGACCAACGCCCAGACGTCATCCTGCTGGGCGGCGATATCGTGGACGACGTCGAACCGCTGGAAAACGCACTGTCGTTTTTCGAGTCGCTTTCACAAACGGGCATCCCCGCTTACTACGTTTCCGGCAACCACGACCGCTGGCGGCCAGATTTTGCAAGCGTTTTGGAGACGATCAGGGGATACGGAATAACCGTGCTGGAGGGCAATATGGTGACGCTTGACCTGGCTGTGGGACAGGTCAACCTCTGCGGCATTCAAGAGTACGCGAACGCGGAGGACTGCGCCGCGGCGCTGGAGGCAACCTTTTCCACGCTTTCCCCGGACGCTTACAACATACTGCTGGCCCACCGGCCGGATTACATTGACCTTTACCGCCAATACCCCTTCGATCTGGTGCTTTCCGGCCACACACACGGCGGACAAGTGTGCATACCGCTGCTGGTCAACGGCCTGTTCGCGCCCAACCAGGGCTGGCTTCCCAAATACGCGGGCGGACAGTACGATGTGGAGGGCACATGTCTCGTCATCAGCCGCGGCCTGTCCTACAATCCCAGGCTTCCGCGCGTATTCAACCCACCGGAAGTGGTCATTGTGGACGTGGAGGGCACGGCGCGCTGACGCGGTTTTTGCCGTTTGCGCGCGCCGCCTGTGATTCTGTGCCGAAAACCCGCATTTTTAACGGCTTTGCGTTTGACAACATGCGTGGATTGTGCTAAATTTTGATATGTATGGGTAGATCCCACCGACATGCTTTGAAAGGAATGATTCCTATGTCTCAGCTCAAGGGAGCCTGCATTATCGGCCAGTCCGGCGGCCCGACCTCTGTCATCAATGCCAGCGCTTACGGCGCGATCAAAACCGCGCTGGAAAGCGACAGCATCACCAGGGTGCTCGGCGCGCGCCATGGTATCAAGGGCGTTCTGGACGACGACCTCATTGACATGGGCAAGGAAGATCCCCAGGAACTGGAAATGATGAAGTTCACGCCCTCCTCGGCGCTGGGTTCCTGCCGCTATAAGCTCAAGGATCCCGACGAAGACGATACCGACTACAAGCGCATCCTCGAGATCTTCAAAAAGTACGACGTCCGCTACTTCTTCTACAACGGCGGCAACGACTCGATGGATACCTGCAACAAGATTTCCAAGTACATGCTCAAAAACGGCTATGACTGCCGCGTGATGGGCATCCCCAAGACCATTGACAACGACCTGGCCGGCACCGACCATTGCCCGGGCTTTGCCTCTGCCGCCAAGTATATCGCCACCTCCGTGATGGAAGTGTACTGCGACGCGCATGTGTATGACACCGGCATGATCACCATTATCGAGTGCATGGGCCGTCATGCAGGCTGGCTGACCGCCGCCGCCGCGCTGGCTGGCGTGAAGGGCTGCGCCCCCGACCTCATCTACCTGCCGGAAGTGGACTTTGACCTGGACGATTTCACCGCCAAGGTAAAGGCCATCTACGAAAAGAACAAGAACTGCATCGTGGCTGTGTCCGAAGGCATCCACGACAAGGAAGGCACTTTCATCGCCGAATACGCCAATAAGAACATGGCCAAGGACTCCTTCGGCCACGCCCAGCTCGGCGGCTTGGCGGCGTTCCTGGCCAACCACGTCAAGCAGGCCACCGGCGCCAAGGTGCGCGGCATTGAGCTTTCGCTTTTGCAGCGTTGCGCGGCGCACTGCGCTTCCCAGACCGATATCGACGAATCCTTCATGTCCGGCAAGGCCGCCGTGGAAAACGCTGTGGCGGGCATTACCGACAAAATGGTCGGCTTCGAGCGTGAGATGGTGGACGGCAAGTACACCTGCAAGATCAAGCTGTTCGATCTGAGCATTGTCGCCAACACCGAAAAGAAGGTTCCGCGCCAGTGGATCAACAATGAAGGCGACGGCATCACCCAGGGCTTCATTGACTATGCCCTGCCGCTGATTCAGGGTCAGACCCAGATGGTTGTCGAAGATGGCCTGCCCCGCTTCGTGCATCTTAAGAAGGTCAAGGCCGAGGCGTAAGGATCTCACCCCAAAGGCTCCCGGACACCCGGGGGCCTTTTTGTGCGCGCAGGTTGACAAAGGAATTTAGAATCATTATAATATATTTAGAATTATTCTAATTACGGTGACTATTATGACCGATTATGAACGGCGCATCTACGAACTGGTCAGCGCTTCGCACAGCCATATGACCGCCGAGGAAATCCACCGGCAGCTCAAGGCCGAAGGCCCAGCCGTCTCCTTGGCCACCGTCTACAACAACCTCAACAAGCTCTGGGGTCTGAAGCTCATTCGCAAGGTTTCCGCGCCTGGCTCGCCCGACCGCTACGACCGCGCTGAGCGGCACGACCACCTCATCTGCCGTGGTTGCGGCAAACTTACGGACATCTGCTTTTCAGACCTCACGTCCACCCTGCAAGCGCAGACCGATGAGGAAATCCTCTACTACGACCTTAAGGTCGTCTATCTCTGTCCCGAATGCTGTCAAAAGGCAAAGGGAGAGGGCAAGCTCTGAATCAGCGCGCCGCCCGTTTGCGGCGTGCCGCGATAACGACCCCAAGGGAGGAAATCATGGCATGAGATACGTCTGCTCTATCTGCGGCTACGTCTACGACGAGGCAAAGCAGGGCAAGCCCTTTGCCGCGCTGCCGGAAACGTGGACCTGCCCCCTGTGCGGCGCGGCAAAGTCCGCCTTCGCCCCGGAAAAAGCGGCGGCGAAGCAGCCCGCCGCACCCATCCACACCGTCGCTTCGACCGCGCAAGCGCATGGCGATCTGCAAAAGCTTTCGCCCGGCGCGCTCTCCATCCTCTGTTCCAACCTCGCTCGCGGCTGCGAAAAGCAGTACAAGGACGAAGAAGCCGCTCTCTTCCGCGAGATCGCCGACTGGTTTGCCGCCGCCGCGCCCGCCGCGGAGGAAACCGGCGTAGACGCTCTTGCCATTCGCATGGGCGAAGACCTTGCCACCGGTTACCCAACCCTCAGCGCCGCCGCCTCGCAAGCGGGCGATCGAGGCACGCAGCGCGTCTGCGTTTGGGGTGAAAAGGTGACTGCCATCCTCAAGACGCTGCTTGAGCGCTACCGCCGCGAGGGCGAAGCCATGCTGCGCGGTACGGATATCTGGGTATGCTCTGTCTGCGGCTTTACCTATGTCGGCAAGGAGCCTCCCCAGCTTTGCCCGGTCTGCAAAGTCCCGGCATGGAAATTTGAAAAGATCGAAGGGAGGACTTCCGCATGAAGCGCGTCGCGGTGCGCAATCTGCGCCTGTGTACCAAGGATTGCCTCTGCCTCTACGTCTGCCCAACCGGTGCGACTGATACCGAGAACAGCATCATCGACGTGTCCAAGTGCTCAGGTTGCGGCGACTGCGCCGGGGCCTGCCCCAGCGGAGCCATCTCCATGGTGCCTGTGGACTATCCACCGCAGCAAAAAAAGGAAGATAATGTCGCCGCCCTGGCCAACGCCCTCGCCGAGCGCAAAGCGGAGGAGGAAAAGATCGCCCTGCAAACGGCGGAGACAGCCACTGAAGATGGCCTTTACCGCCTCAGCAAAGCTGTAGCCAAGTCCGTGCGCCTCGTTGGCGAAGACATCATCCGCGAGGCTGGTTACATGTTACCTCAGAGTGGTAACGCCCACAATTTGTTGGCCTCTTTGGCTGTGAACCCGCCTGCCGAAGGCTTCCCGCTGGACGCGGTATGGAAACTGATGGAGCTCGTCCCCTGCAACGACAAAAAGAAAAAGGGAGAAAGCAACATGAAAACCTATAAGTGCAAGGTATGCGGCCATGTGTTCTCTGTCTCTGAGGGCGAAACGCCCGTCTGCCCCGTCTGCAAGGCCACCGGCGACAAGCTGGAGCTGGCCGAGGAGCCAAAGCCCAACCGCTACGCCGGCACGCAGACGGAAAAAAACCTCGAAGCCGCCTTTGCCGGCGAATCACAAGCGCGCAACAAATACACCTACTTCGCTTCCGTGGCCAAAAAAGAGGGCTATGAGCAGATTGCCGCGCTCTTTACCAAGACCGCTGAGAACGAGAAGGAACATGCCAAGATGTGGTTTAAGGAACTGAACGGCATCGGCGATACGGCGCAAAACCTCCTGCATGCCGCCGAGGGAGAAAACTATGAGTGGACGGATATGTATGAGGGCTTCGCCAAGACCGCCGAGGAAGAGGGTTTCCCGGAGCTGGCCGCCCGTTTCCGCCTCGTGGCCGCCATTGAAAAGCACCATGAGGAGCGCTACCGCGCCCTGCTGCGCAATGTAGAAACCGCCGAGGTCTTTAAAAAGAGTGCGGTCAAAGTCTGGGAATGCCGCAATTGCGGCCACATCATCGTCGGTGTTTCCGCACCAGATGTCTGCCCCACCTGCGCTCATCCGCAAAGCTACTTTGAAATCAACGCCGAGAATTATTAATTCCGAAAATATTGGGCCGTCCGCTATATGGCGGACGGCCCAGGATGTTGACAAAGTCAACAGACTGCCAGAGCGATGAGAAAGCCTGCAAGACAAGGAAGCAAACTTGCAGCCAAGGGAGCTTACATGGACGTAAGTGACCGCAGGCTGCAAGTGCAGCTGACGCAGG